>JACRIP010000327.1 GCA_016220045.1 Planctomycetota bacterium | reverse complement strand
GTCTCGTTCGGTGCGATCGCCGTCCGTCTCGGGCTCCTGACCTCGGACCAGATCCTCGAGGCCGCCGAGATCCAGGCGCAGATGCGGGAGCGCGGCGTCGCGCCCAAGCGGCTCGGCGAGATCCTGGTCGAGCGCGGCTATCTCACCGACCAGGACGTGCGCAGGATCTTCCGCGTCCAGGGGATCAAGGGCGGGCACACCCAGATCGCGGGCTACAAGCTCCTGCACAAGATCGGCCGCGGCGCCATGGGCACCGTCTACAAGGCGCTGCAGTGCAGCATGGACCGCGTGGTCGCGCTCAAGATCCTCCCCCCCGCCCTCGCCGAGAATCAGAAGTTCGTCGAGCGCTTCTTCCGCGAGGCCAAGGCCGTCGCGCGCCTGAGCCATGTCAACATCGTCCAGGGCATCGACGTCGGCGAGTCGAACGGCGTCCACTACTTCGTGATGGAGTACCTGGACGGGATTCCGCTCGGGACGACGCTGAAGCGCGGCGGGGCGCTGGAGGAGAAGCGGGCGCTCACGATCACCTTGCAGGTGGCGCAGGCGCTCGTACATGCGCACCTGCACGGGCTGGTGCACCGCGACATCAAGCCCGACAACATCATGCTGACGCGCTCCGGCGTGGTGAAGCTCTGCGACCTGGGCCTGGCGAAGATGCAATCGCGCTCGCGCACGCCGGCGGCGGACGCGACCGGGAACGGCGCGGCGATGGGCACGCCGAACTACATTTCGCCCGAGCAGGCGCGCGGCGAGGCGGGCGTGGACACGCGGGCCGACATCTACTGCCTGGGGGGAACGCTGTATCACATGCTCACGGGGCAGGTGCCCTTCCCGCTCGAGAACGCGATGGAGGTGGTGTCGCGGCACTTGACGGAACTGCCGCCGCGTCCGCGGGAGCTGTCGCCGACGGTCAGCCCGGAGGTGGACTGGCTGGTGATGAAGATGCTGGCGAAGAAGCAGGAAGACCGGCACCAGACGCCGAGCGAGCTGGTCGCCGACCTGGAGGCGATCCTGGAGTGTCGGCGGCCGGCGGCCTTCGCGGCGGCGCCCGCCCGGCCCGAGCCGCTGCGCACGCCGGCGACCTCGCGTCATCGGATCGGCGGCGCCTCCAGCTACCGCTACCTGGCCCGCAAGCGCCGGTTCGGGCGGTGACGCGATGACGTCCGTCTCCGGCGCGCTCGACCCGTCCGACCGCAGGCGCTTCTGGGTCGGCTGCGCGCTCGCCGCCCACCTCGGCCTCCTCCTGCTCGTCCTCTACGTCTCCCGCCTCGATCTCCAATGGTCCCTCCTCCCCGGCGACCACGGCCGCGAGCTCTACTGTTTCTACCTCACCGGCCGGGGCTGCGCCCCGTACGTGGACTACCAGTGGACCTACGGCTGGCTCATGCCCTACGTCTATGGCGGCCTGCTCCGCCTGTGCGGCGAAAACCTGCTGGTGATCCGCGCCGCGTTCCTCGCCATCCTCCTCGTCGCCGGCGCCTGCGCCTTCGGCGCGATCCGCCGCGCCCACGGACCCTTCGCCGCCCACGTCGGGGCCTTCCTCGTCTTCCTCTGGGGCACGCCGCCGCATTCCTTCAACCACGCGGCGCTGGCCCTCATGGTGACCGCCGGGACCTGGGCGCTCCTCGCCGCGCTCGAAACGGAGCGCCTCTCCGCGGCGAACCTGGCCGCGGCTTACCTCCCGGCGCTCGTGGGCGGATGGGCGAAATGGTCGAGCGGCATCGCGTGGATCGCGATCGCGACCCTTCTCCTCGGCCTGCGGCTCCTGCTCGCGCCGCCACCGGAAACCTCGCGCCGGCGGGCCTTCCTGTCGGTCGGCGGCGCCGCCGCGGCGGCACTCCTCCTGGTCACCGCCTCCTACGCATGGTTCTTCCTGCAGGTGCCGGCCGAGCGGCTGCGCACCAGCTTCGAGGGCATGACCGGCCGCCAGTGGGCGGAGGACCGCTCCCTCGTCGCGGAAATGCTGCTGCTGCCCCGGCACCTGCTGGCCCCCGTGCTGAGCGGGATCGCGGATGCGGAGAGCGCGGGCGACCTGCTCGGCCTGCCGGCCACGGAAGTGACGATGTTGGCGAAGCGCTGGGGGGTGGTGACCAGCCTGCGCACTCCCGGGGTGATGCTGCCCTTCGCCCTGCTCGTTCTCGGCGGCGTGGGGGCGGCCTGGCTGCTGCGCAGGGCGGGGACGGCCCGACCCTGGGACCCCGCCGCGCGGCGCCTCCTCTACGCCTGGCTGCTTTCCCTGCTGCTCAGCCACGAGTACCTGCTACGGGGTTCTACGTATAGCCTGACCTACCTGACGCTCCTGCCGCTCCTGCTCCTGGGCGTCGGACTGCTCGGCGAGTGGACCGCGCGCTGGGCGCCCGAGCGGCGCGCCCGGCTCGGTCGGATCGCGCTGGTCGCGTGGCTGCTGGTTTCCACCGGCTGGTCCGCGCACCAGATCCGGGCCTCGCTGGATCGGCCGCGCGGCGCGCGGATGACCTCCCCGCGCTCGGGCGGCGTCTGGGTCAGCTCCCCCTGGATGCGCGAGCACTACGACGCCCTGACCGCCTGCGTGACCCGGCTCACCGGGCCGGGGGAGCCGGTCGCCGTCCTGCCCTACGACTCGCTCGTCAACTTCCTCGCCGATCGCCCCTCCCCGTTCTACTACACGTCCGTGCTCTACGGTTTTTCCTGGAGCGAGGCGGCGGAGGAGCGGATGATCCGCGACCTCGACGAACGCCGGGTCCGCTGCGTAGTCCTGACCAACGCGGTCGCCACGCCCGCCCATTCCGTGGGCTTCTTCGGGTACACCCATCTGCCGCGGCTGGCGCGGCACCTGACCGAACACTCCCGGGTGGTGGCCACGATCGGGTTCTCTTCCTGGCAGATGTATCAGATGGGACACGAGTCGGGAAAGCAATCGCTCGTCTACTGGCGCAAGGATGTGCCGGTGCCGCCGGAGCTGGAGGCGAAGCCGGAGGGAGCGGGATCATGAACGCAGAACCGGACGGCGAGACGGGCGGGACGGCACGGGCGCTGGTGCGCGTGGTGGTAGGCGGCGTCCTGCTGGGCTTCATCGGGTCGGTCGCCGCGTGGGAAGCCGGGCGCCTGCCGTCGCGGCTCGAGATCGAGGATCCGGGGCGTTTTGTCGCGGCCCTCCAGGGCGCGCCGTGGTTGGCCGCGCTCTACGGCACGCGCGGGGCGGCGGCGGAGAAGCGCGGCGATCTACGGGAAGCGCTGTACGAATACGGATTGCTGCTGCAGGCGCTGCCGGAGCACGCCGGAACGCGGCTGGCGCGCGCCCGCCTGGCCCTGCAGAACGCGCCCCTGGACGGGCTGGCCATGGCCCAGGCGCTGGAGGACGTGGAGGTCGCGCAGCAGGGCTACCGCCGGCAGCTTGAGCTCCTGGACGGTGGCCGCGCGCGCGCCGGCTGGGCGCCCGAGACCGAGGTCGAACTGGGGGAGATCCGCCAACTGGGCGCCGTGCTGCGAAACTCCCGCCCGCGCTAACACGACAACGCTACTCGCCGCCCCAGACTGACGGACCGTCCGCGGCGCCACGGACCGTGGATCGGCCATCCGGCTCGTTTGTAGTTCCGCCTTCAGAGGCTGTCGCAAAAGTGGCGCGCCGATCCGCCCGCGCGGCTCCCGGCGAAAATCGTCGTGTAGGGGCGACCCTTGTGGCCGCCCCATCGTGGTCCACCCAGCAACGGTTGTCGGCCCGGCCACCAGGGGGCGGGCACAAGGCCCGCCCCTACAAGACCGGTGGGCTCCGCGCCGTCCACCACGCGTACCGGGCATTTTGCGACAGCCTCTTCAGGCGGAACGATGGGCCAATTGCGATTCGTCTTCGGCGTCGGCTCCGCCTGAAGAGGCTGTCGCATAAGTGTCGCGCCGGCCCCACCGCGCGGCATCTGGCGAACATCGTCCTGTAGGGGCCCTCCCTTGTGGCCGCCCCATCGTGGCTGACCCAGCAACGGTTGCCGGCCTTGGCACCATGCGGCGGGCACAAGCCCCGCCCCTACAAGAGTCCGCAACCGCCGGAATCGAAGTGGACAGGACACTCGAATGGCCGACGCTCCCCCAGGCGCGCCTGCACCCGCCGAACCCTCCGCCGAACCCTCCGCCGAACCCGCCGCCGCACCCGCCGCCGCGGCGCCGACGGCCGCGCCACGCGCCGCCTTCGTCGGCCTGCGCCGATTCCTGACCGCGTGCCCGCTGCGCTGGGGGTGCCTCGCGGTCTTCCTGCTGGCCGCGGCGCTGCGCCTGGAATTCGTCACCCGGGACCACGGCCTGAGCGAATCGGGCGACGCGCTCTTCTATGCGCGCGCCGGAATCCGCACCTGGAAGGGCCTGGCGGGCGAGGCCATCCCCGTCCCCACGCTGTGGCGGATCTTCCTGCGCGGTCCGGCCATGTCGCTCGTGGAGGGCGCGGTGATCGCGGCCACCAGCCCGGAGGATCTGCGCATCCGGCATTACCCGCAGACGGTGCCGGGCCGCCCGTTCTGGCTGTACCTGCGCATCCTCTGGTCCCTGGTCGACGCGGCGACGTGCGCGCTGATCGCGGCCGCGGCCTGGACCATCTACGATCGCACCGCGGGACTCGCGGCCGGGCTGATCTCGGCCACCTACCCGGCGATGGTGATCCTCCAGCAGGTTCCCTATCCCCAGACCTGGGTGGGCGCGGGCCTGGCCGCCGCGCTCCTCGGCCTGGCGCTGGGAATGCCCGGCGCGCGCCGCCGCCCGCTCCTCCTCGGCGGCCTCGCCGTCGGGCTCGCCGGGCAGTTCGCGCCCACGCCGATCGGTCTGGGCCTGCCCCTCCTCTTCGTTCCCGGCCTGCTCTACTGCGCGTGGGGGCGCTCGACCGGCCTCCGCCCCGCCCTCCCGATCCTGCGCTGGTTCGGCCTCGGCGTCGCCGCCGTGTGGGCCGCCCGCTTCGCCGTGGAGCTGGCCGTCCTCGGACCCCAGATGTTCGAAAACCCGATCTACGAGTCGGCCTCCGAGACCGCCCTCTGGCACGTGCTCGACAGCGGCGGGTGGATTCCCGATGCCTACATGTTCGAGCTCGGACAGGCGCCCGCCAAGAAACTGCCGAGCGCGTTCGCGGTCCTCTCCGAGCGCCCTCTCCGCCTCACCGTAATGGCCCTCTGGAGCGCCTTCCGGAACTGGCAGTACCCGGCCAACATCTTCGGGCTCGACTACCTTACCGGGTTCGCAGGGCAGACCCTCTGGCATCAGACCCTCGTCCTGCTCGCCCTGCTCGTCGGCCCGGCCTGCCTGGCTTTGCGCCCCGCCGCCGCGCTCATCCTCTCCCCGATCCTCTTCCTCACGGCGGCCTACTCCCTTTACCTCGTCCACCCGCGCTATCTCGTGCCGGTCCTGCCCTTCGTCGCGATCCTGCTGGGCGACGCCCTTGCGCGCACCGTGGACGCGTTCATGCGGGGCCGGTTCACCCGTCGGAACCTGGCGTCGGCCGCGGCCGGCGGGGCGCTCCTCTTCGCCGTGTCCACCTTCCTCACGCCTGCGGTGATCGCCGCAGGTCTGCCGTTGCCGCCGGAGTCCGGCATCCTACAGGCCACCGTGGCGGTCATCGCCCTCGCCGCCGCGGGCCTCGCCCTCCTCCTCCGCGGCTGGGCGGCCGCCTGGACGGGGGCCGCGGTCTGGTCCTGGGTGGGCGCCACGCTCGTCGCCGGCGCCATCGCGCTCGCGGTCTTCGGCGAGTCGGCCTGGCACGAATGGTCCACCGAGCTGCGATCCGCGCCGGGGGCCGGCCCGCGCGCGCTGCAGGCCACCCTCGACCTGCCGGACGACGGACTGCCGGCCGGGCAGGTCCTCCTGCTCATCGACGCGGACATCCCCCCGGGCGACCCGCTCGAACTCCTCGTGAACGACACCCCGGTGGGCCGGGTCCCGCGCAATGACCCGAGCCAGGATTGGCAGTTCGTCTACTTCTACGGGGGGAAGGCCGCCGCCGGCGAGCTGCGGCAGTGGCATGCGGTGCCGGTTCCGCGCGCCCTGATCGCGCCGGGCGCGAATCGGGTGCGGCTGCAGCTCGCCCCCAGCGCGGGCGGCGCGGCGGTGCGAATCTACGGTGATTACCCGGATGCCTTCCGGGCGGGGAACTACTCCGGCCCGCGCATCGGGTTCAGCCAGGAGGGGCGCTCGGCCTTCCGGCTCTACTGGTCGAAGCGGGATCCCCGCCTGGACGGCACCGTGCGGTTGGGCAGCCGGTCGTCGCGCGCCGAGGCGCTGGACGAGACGGGCTGGCGGGCCGACGACCTCTCCGCGGAGGCGGGCCGGCAGTGGGGCGCCCTGCGGGTGCGCCTGGCGGTGTTGCCGCCCCCGTTCACGCAGCCGGACCCGAAGCTGCCGGACGCGGACCTGAGGCTCTACTGACGCTCACCGCCCCGCTACACCGGCGGCGCGCCCGGCTCCTCGTCGCCGCCCGGCGCGCGCTCCTCCGGCCCCGGCACGCCGCCCGTCGCCGCCGCGGGCGTGCCCTCGGCCGCCGCCGTCATCGGGCTCTCGCCTGATCCGCACGACGTCGTCTGCGTCGTCGCCGGCGCCGCGGGCGGCAGCGACGTCGCCGTCGCGTCCGGCGCCGGCGGCGGCGCCACCCGCTTGCGGATGCGGATGTCCCCGAAGTCCGCCGTCTGCTCGGTCTCGATCTCCTGCTGCTTCGTCAGCTCCAGCACCGCCAGGAAATTCAGCACCACGTTCACCGTCTGCTTCCGATCCGGCACCAGCTCCGAGAACATCAGCTCCCGTTTCTCCCGCAGCCGCCCCAAGAGCCCGGCAATCACCTCCTCGATCGGGATCACGTCGTAGAGGATCTCGGACGGCACCGTGAGGTTGGTCTCCTTGGTGATCTTCGCGTATCCCGTGACCACCTTCCAGACCTCGAGCGGCTGGATCTCCTCCGGCTCCGGCGGCGCGCCGTCCACCCCGTCCGCCGCCGCCGCCGCCTGCGGCAGGTCGGTCGCCGGCCGGCCGTAGCGCCGCGCCTGGTCCCCATAGAGGCGCGTCAGCTCGCGCGCCAGGTCCTTGAAGCGCTTGTACTCCAGCAGCTTGCGCACCAGCTCGAGCCGCGGATCGACCTCCTCCTCCTCCTCCAGCGCCGCCTGCGGCACCAGCATGCGCGCCTTGATCACCATCAAGGTCGCCGCCATCACCAGGAACTCCCCCGCCAGGTTGATGTCGAGCTTCTGCATCAGCTCCAGGTAGGAGACGTACTGGTCCGCGATGCGCGCGATCGGGATCGCCAGGATCGGCACCTCCTCCTCGCGCACCAGGTGCAACAGCAGATCGAGCGGCCCGTAGAAGTTCTCGAGCTGCAGCTTGTATTCGGAAATGTCGGCCATGGCGCGCCGTCACTGCCAGAGGAGAATTTCGGTAAGTTTGGTTTGGATCGGCCCGAGCACCCGGCCCAGGCCGGCCGTGCTGAGGAGCACGACCAGCACCAGCCCGAAGCGCTCCAAGCTGTCCATCAGGTCTTGCCCCGATCGCGACAGGAAGTGGCGCAACACGCGGCTGCCGTCGAGGGGCGGAATCGGCACGAGGTTGAAGACGAAAAGGACCAGGTTGGTCTCGATCACGAGCAGCGCGAACATGTGTCCCCGATTCACGTCCGCCCATACCTCCCACGGCACGGAGTCGTACTCCACGGCGCGAAAGCCGGCCGCGGCGACGGCGGCCAGGAACAGGTTGGCCAGGGGGCCGGCCGCCGCGGTCAGGAGCATGCCCAGGCTCGGGTGCCGGAAGTTCGCGGTCTGGACCGGCACCGGCTTGGCCTGCCCGAACATGAACCGGCCGCTGCTCATGATCAGGAGCAGGCCGGGCAGGAGCAGGGTCATCACCGGATCGATGTGCGCGCGCGGGTCGAGCGTCAGGCGGTTCATGCGCCGCGACGTGTCGTCCCCGAGCCGGTCCGCCACCCAGGCGTGGCAGTACTCGTGCGCCGCCACGCTGAGGAGGAAGACGATCACGTGGGCGATCAGCGTCGCCGGGTCGGAAAGCGAGGGCACCTGGCGGACTCCCGGAGAGGGTCGGAAAGGCGCGGGCAAGGGCCGGCGAAGACCGCCGCGATACGGGCTGCTCTACCCCAGCAGCAGGTCCTGCAACGAGCCCATGAAATACCCGATGCGCCCGTAGAACCAGCGCGCCCAACCGCCGCCGCGCTGGCTGGCCATGAAGATCATGAAGAGGAAGAGGTAGAAGACGTACCCCTCCAACTGGTCCATGATGTGCTTGCCGCGCGGCGGCAGGAGCGCCCGCACCATGCGGCCCAGGTTGGTCCCCGGGAACGGCAGCAGGTGCCAGACGATGAGCAGGCAGTTCAGCCAGACGCCCTGCCACAGGAGCGTGCCGAGCAGGGAGCGCTGCGTGGGCTCCAGCCACCGGAGCAGCAGGGCCGACAGCGCCGCCACGCCGAGGTTGGCCAGCGGGCCGGCCGCATGCGGCGCCATGCCGCCCAGCCGCGGCCACTTCATGCGCGTCTCGTCGATCGCGGTCGGCCGCGCCCCGCCGAAGATCAACTGCCCGTGCGAGAAGGCGAGCGCCAGTCCGGGAACGATCAGCGTGCCGAGCGGGTCCACGAAGCGCCACAACCGCCAGGTGATCCGCCCCTTCTCGCGGGGCGTCGGATCGCCGCACAGGTCCGCCACGCGCGCCCGGATCACCTCGTGCAGGACCTCCGACACCAGGAGCACGAAAAGCCCGGTGCCGACCAGCATCCACTCCCGCGCGCTGAGCTGCATATCCTGTTCTCACCTTATCGCCATACTGCAACTTGGGCTCGCCCGAAACCCAAACGGACCATGATCGGCGAGCAGTCCACCAGTGGACGGTGGCCAGTGGACCGTGGACGGTGAACGGAGAGTCTGCCCAGAACCGGTCGTGAGGCAACACGTTGCGTACTGCGCCTCGCGACTTCTTGAGCGAGATCCGCCCGTTCAACAGACCCAAACGCCTAAGCGTCCAAACCCCCAAACGTCGCCGGCCAGGGTCCGTCCCTCGACGAGTTCATGATCCGCGATCATGAAGTTGTCCCGTAGGTTTCCATCACTCCACCTTTCCATCGATCTCACCGCTCTGCGTTCCCCGCACGTACCGGATGCGCACCGTGTCCCCGGCGCGCCGCGCGGCGAGGTACACGCCGAAATCCTCCGGGCCGACGACCGCGCGCCCGTCGAGGGCGATGATCACGTCGCCCGCGCGCAGTCCGACCCGCGCGAGCGGGCTCCCTTCCGCGAGCCACAGCACGCCGATCGCCGGCGCCCGGCCCGCCTCCTTCCCCGCGCCCGGCACTGCCGCCGCCGCCAGGAAGTGCGTGACCAGGCCGCCCTCGATCCCGCGCGGCAGCGAGTTGTTCGTCCGCTCCACGTCGAGCACGCGCCAGCCCGCATCCAGCTCGATGCGCTCCGGCCGGGCCGCCGATTTGACGCGCACCACCACCGGCGTGGCCGCGCACGCGACCACCTCCCGCACCGCGCCTTCCCCCTCTCCGACCTGCAGCTCCGCGCTCACCGGAAACGCGTTCGGAGCGAGGTTCGCCACCGTCACCTCGGTGACCCACGCGTCGCCCTCCGGCTGCGACTCGGCCTTCACCACCGCCAGGTCCACCCGCCCGGTGCCGAGCACCCAGGCGCGGAAGAAGTCCTTGAGCGAGCGGCCGTGCACCTCCTCCGCGATGTCCTGGAAGTCGCGGTAGCCCATGAAGCGCTTCCCTGCGGCCACCAGGTAGCGGTGCAGCACTTCGGCGAAGGCCTCGGTGCCCAGGCGCTCGCGCAGCATGAGGAAGACCCACGCGCCCTTTTCGTAGGAGATGTCCTCGGCCGACAGGTAGGACACGTCCACCAGGCTGGGCTCGCGCCGGCCCTGCATCGACCTCAGGTCATTGAAGTAGCCCGCGAGCAGCTTGCGCCGGAAGGCGTGCGCGGCGTAGTCGGCGCCGTAGCGTTCTTCGAGCGCCTGGCCGCTGGAGAATTCCGCCAGCCCTTCGCGCAGCCAGTTGCCGCCGTTGCCGAGGATGTCGGACATCGCGAGGTAGCCCCACCAGCAGTGGGAGATCTCGTGGCACAGCGGTCCGTACCAGGCCGGCCCGCCCTCCTCCAGGGATTTCCCGAGGAAGGCGAAGTACGATCGGCGCAGGTAGATGTAGGTGTACGCGTTGTAGCTCGGCTGGTCGTACGCGAGCGGCGCCGTGATCAGCGTCAGCTTCTTCAGCCCCGCGCCGCCGAACTGCCGAGCGCAGAAGCCGTACCCGCGCGCGAGATCGTCGAGCGCCGGCGCGGTCGGCAGGTCGCTCCCCTCGTCGGTCAGCAGCTCGAAGGTCATGTCGCCGACCTGCCGCACACAGCTCTGCCAGCGGCCGGCGACCCAGTTGACCAGGGACATCGGCCGCGCCGAAACGAAGTGGAACACGCGGCGCGCGCCGTCCGCCGCGGGCGTGATTTCCGTGAGCAGCCCGTTCCCCACCGCGGTCATCCAGGAGGGGCACTCGATGCGCAGGTCATAGGCGAAGGTGTCATACGGCATTCCCGGTATCCAGGCGCTGCCCAGGTCGGTGAAGGCGTCGTTGGCGCCGATGTAGGGCGCATGGGCGAGGCGGGGCTCGTTCGGCCGGGAGGAGAAGCCGGTCTCGACGAGCAGGGTGCGCTCCTCGCCGGCGACGAGCGGCCGGTCGAGGGCGATGGTCAGGATGGTGCCCGGGTAGTCGGCCATGGGCGCGGCGGCGCGGTGCTTGAGCGGTCGGCCCTCCTCGGAGACCGCGGCGACCTTGAGGGCGCGGTGCAGGACGAACTGGATGCTGCTCGGCGCGGGAGTGCGCGTGCCCTTGATCCGCATGGCGGCGCGCACCGTGCCGGTGCGTTCCGCCGGGTCCAGGGAAACGCGCAGATCGTAGTGCAGGATGTCGTAGGTGTGGGCGGCGCGGATCATCGCGCGCAGGGTCTCGTTGAGCGCGCGATCGGCGCGGGCGGCCGCGGGCGCGCAGAGGAGAAGCGCCGCGAGCGCGAGGGCGGCGATCGATCTCAAGCTCCTACTCATGGTCGCCTCGCAGGCCCTTGACCAGTTCCATCGCGCCCTGCCGGGCCAGCTCGATCTGCACGCGCAGCGCGAGGGAGCCGGGGTCGCCGGCCGGCCCGCGCGCTTCGGCGCGCACGATGCGCGCGCCGTCCAGCGAGGCGACCAACGCGCGCAGCAGCATCTCGCCGGACCCGACCGGCTCGGCGTACGCGCCGGCCGGAATCTGGCAGCCGCCCTGGAGGGCCGCGAGCACCGACCGCTCGGCCGCGACGCAGCGCGCGGTGCTCTCGTCGTGCAGGCGCCGGCAGACGTCGACTGTGGCGCGGTCGTCGGCGCGCGCGACCACCACCAGGCAGCCCTGCCCGGTCGCCGGCAGCATCAGCTCGGGCGCGAGGATCTCCGTGACGCGGCCCGCCAGCCCGAGCCGCAGCAGCCCCGCATGGGCGAGCAGCACGGCGTCGTAAAGCCCCTCGTCGAGCTTGCGCAGCCGCGTGTCCACGTTTCCCCGGATCTCCGCCGGCGTCAGCGCGGGCCAGCCGGCGCGGAGCTGCGCCTGCCGCCGCAGGCTGCCCGTGCCGATCCGGCTCCCGGCCGGCAGCGCGGACAGCGACTTGAGCCCGCGCGCGACCACCACGTCGCGCGCGTCCACCCGCGGCGGATGGCACGCGATCGCCAGCCCCGGCTCCATCTCGGTCGGCAGATCCTTCAGACTGTGGACCGCAAAATCGACCCGCCGCGCCAAGAGCGCCAGGTCCAGCTCCTTCGTGAACAGCCCCTTGCCGCCGACCTTCGCCAGCGGCACGTCGTGCACCACGTCGCCCCGCGTGCGCACGATCTCCTCGCCCACCTCCAGCCCCGGCGTGAGCCGGATCAGTTCGCTCACGACCCAGCGCGACTGCGACAGCGCCAGCGCGCTGCCCCGCGTTCCCAGCGTCAGCTTCATCGGTACTCTTTTTTTCGGAGTGGTAGGTGTACTCGCCGGCCCGGCGCCGGGTCGCGCCCGGCGCCGGCGTGCGCCCGGCTCAGAACTTCTTCCGCAGTTTCATGTTCGTCCGCATGTTGTACCCGCAGGCGACGCAGACCACGGCGTCGGCCGGCCAGGTCTTGCCGCAGCTCTGGC
>JACRIP010000326.1 GCA_016220045.1 Planctomycetota bacterium | reverse complement strand
CTCGTACTCGTACTCGAACGCCCAGGGCATTCGAGTACGAGTACGAGTAGGAGTACGAGATACGACGGACGCCAGGACCGCGAGGCGTGCGCCCGCTGCGGTCGTTCTGCACTACCGGACATGCACCCGGGGAGCGCGTGCCGCTTGCCGCGCCGGGCGGGTTGGGCTACAATCCGCGGCGGACGATGGTCCTCCCCGGTGGGGCAAAGGTCGGTGACGCACGGTCTGCTCGCATCAGGAGCACGCGCATGCCAGATCCGGAAGGTGCGCCCGCGTCGGGCGGCGGGTTCGATCCGAACCAGTTGAAGAGCCAGTTGGGAACGCCGGGGCTGATCGCCGTCGGGGGCGCGGCGGCGGGCGTGCTCGCCTGCCTGCTCCCCTGGTACTCCGTGACGGTTCTCGGGGTTTCGTCGTCGGTCAATGGGCTTCGGAGCTGGCACGGCGGGCTCTCGCTGCTGATCGAACTGAGCGTCGCCGCGCTCGCCGTCCGGATCGCCCAGGGGAAAGCCGGTACCAACGAGAAGAACTTCTGCTTCGGCGTGCTGGGCGGCGGCGGAGTCGTGGCCGCCCTCTCGCTCCTCTTCATGCTCTCGGCCGGCGGCGGGAGCGGCAGCCCGCTCGCGAGTGCGGGCCTGTCGCTCGGAGTCTATCTCAACCTGCTCGCCGGGGCCGGGATGGCATACGGCGGATTCCTTATGTCGAAGGCGAAGGGGCACCTCGGGTAGCAGGACCACGCGACGCGGGTTCGGGCAAACTCCGTTGGACCTCCCGCCCACCTTGAAGGCGGAGCACAGGGTCGCATGGCGCTGGAGGTGACCTGATGACCGTGGAGAACGGGCCGGCGGCGCGCGGCGATTCCGTGCCGGCAGGGCCCGGGGCGTCGTCCCCTGCGCCGACCGCTCCCGTACCGGACCTGCCGCCGGCCTCCGCTCCGCCGTCCGTGCCCCTGCCGGAGGCGGCGTCAGCGTCGACCCCGGCTCCGGCCCAGGCCCCAGCCCCAGAGTCGCCCCCGCCCCCTGCGCCGGTCGAGCCGCCGCGCACGGTCTCCGCGCTGCGCAAACTCCTGCGTACCGCCGGGGCCGGGCCGGCCGCGGGCGCCCTGGCGATGCTCGGTCCGGCGCGCCGCGCCGAGCTCTTCCTCCAGTTGCGTCCGGCCGAACAGAAGCAGATCCTGGGCGTCGCCGCCGCCGAGCTGGCGGCGGGCCTCCTGAGCGATTGCGACAGCGCCTCCCTGGTCGCCACGCTCTCGAAAATCGAGCTGGGTTCACTCGCGCCCGCGCTGCGGCAGATCGCCCCGGACGACCTCGCGGACCTGCTCCTGCGCCTGCGCCCGGAGCTGGCCGAGGGCGTGCTGGCGCAGCTCGACGCGCCGCTCGCCGCCGACGTCCGCCGCCTGATGGCCTTCGATCCCCGGACCGCCGGCGGGCTGATGACGACCCGCTACCTGAGCGTTCCGGAAGTCCTCACCGTCGGCCGCGCCGTGGAAACGTTGCGTTCCGCGCACAGCCCCGAAAGCCCCTCCTACGTGTACGTCGTCGACGTAAACGGCAAGCTGACCGGCGTGGCGCCCCTGCGGTCCCTGCTCATGGCCGGTCCGCGGGCCGAGGTCCGCTCGATCATGCGCACCGACCTGACGCGACTGCGCACCGCCACGACGCGCGAGGAGATCGTCGGACACTTCTCGCAACGCGGCTACATTTCCCTGCCCGTGGTGGACGAGCGCGATCGCCTGGTCGGCATCGTGACCTTCGACGATGTCATGGCCGCGATCTCCGAACAGGAGCGCTCGGTTATTCAGGGAGTCACCGGAGCCGACCCGCGCGAGTCGGTGAAGGAGACCCTGGCGGCGACGCGCGGACGGCTGCCCTGGATCTCGGTCACGATCGCCTCCGGGCTCGGGTGCGCGGTGATCGCCGGGCTCTTTCAACAAACGCTCGCCGAGCTGGTGGTCCTCGGGATCTTCCTGCCGGTCGTCCTGGCGCTCGGCGAAAGCCTCGGCGCCCAAACCACCTCGGTGGTGCTCTCCACCTTCGCCGCGCGCGACCTGTCGCGCGGCGAGCTCCTCCTCTTCGCCGGCAAGGAAGCCCTGATCAGCGGCCTGGTGGGCCTCTACGCGGGCGCGGCCGTCGGGGGGCTGTCCTTCCTCTGGCATGGGGACGCCCGGCTCGGCGGCGTGATCGGCGGCGCGGTCGCGGCGTCGATGTTGTGGGCGGGGATTCTCGCGGTGGTCGTCCCCGCCGCGATGCGCCGGTGGCGGGTGAATACCGCCGTCGCGAGCGGACCGCTGGTGCTCGCGCTGGTCGACCTCTCTACGCTGGTCCTGTACTTCGGCGGCGCCGCCGCCTACCTCGCGGCCGCCCGCTAGGCCGGAGGAGCGGGCGCTCGCGCCGCAATCCTACGCCCCCCGACGCCGGCCGCCTGCCCTCCCGCCCGTGCGCCACCGGTGCAGCACCTGCCGTAGCGCCCAGATGAGCGCGATCAGGAAGACGGCGATCGCGATCGGACCCACCTCCATCCAGTCCACGAAGTACGGTTGCGTGTCCGCCGCCGCCGGCTCGCGGTAGTACTTCGTCTCGAATTCGCGCTCCACGTCCCTGCCATCCTGGATCCACCGGAGCTCATCGGCGCGCACTTCGGCGTACCATGTCTGCGCGTCCGCCAGCTCGACCCGGAATTGCGCCTCGATCTCCTCGATCGTCATCCGCTTCTCGACATGCGGATTCTGCGACTGCATGCTCCAACCGCTCAGGGCGGCCGCGGCCAGGTCCCGGTAGGTCTTCGTCACCGCCTCGTCCTGGGCCGCGTACGACGCCTTCAGGTAGGCCCGCGCGGCAAGCTGCTTCGCGTCCGCCTGGAGGTCCGTCAGCAGCAGGTCGCCCAGCGCCTCCAGCAGCGCAGGGTGCTCGTGGCTGCCGAACTTCATCATCCCGAGGACGCCCGCGACCGCCGCGGCGATCTCCTTCTTGCCGGCCGGCTCCCGCGCGCTCGCCTTCCGTTCGTCCATCACGAAGCTGCCGAAGCCGGTCGTGGCCGGGCCGCGCGGCTGCGGATCGAGCGGCAGCGCGAGCTTGCCGTCCGGATGGCGCTGCAGCAGGTACTTGACCAGGAGCGACTGGTAGATTTCGCGCCCGAAGTGCGCCTGCGGGTTTACCTGGAGCGCGCGCTCGATCCAGGACCGGCCGGTCGCCAGCTCGCCGGCGTGCAGGTAGAAGGTTCCGAGATTCGCGAGGGTCTCGTAGCGGCCCGCGGCCAGTTTGTCCTGTCGGAGGGCGATCTCGATCGCCCGGGCGTGGTCGCCGGTCTTTTCGGTCGCGACCGCCAGGTCGTCGAGCAGGGCGAGGTTATCCGGGTCGGTCTTCAGCTTGCGTTCGCGATCCGCGATCCGCCAGGCGTAGAACTCGGGCGTATGCCGTAGGAACTTGCCGGTGATCAGTTCGAGGGCGGTCGGGAAGCGTTGCCGCTCCATGAGGAGGGTATCGAGGTCCCAGAGGCAGGCGCAGACCGGAGCGGCGGCGAGGAGGGCCACGGCGACGGCCAGGGCGCCGGCGCAGCGGAGGCGACGCATGGAGGAGCCCTCGACATCTGGACGACCCGCTAGCCGCCGGCCGGCGGCGGCGCGATCGCTGCGTCTCGCCAGGCGTCGCGCAGGCGGTCCATGACGCCGTAGGACTCCGCCCACTCCCGCACATACGCCCAGTCGAGTTGGTTCTGTACGGCGAACAACCGATCGATCGCCGCCCGGTCCTTGTTGCGCCAGGCAATGAGCTTGTAGATCAGCAGGTCCTCCGGCGTGAGGATTCGCGCCTCGACTCCCTGAGCCAGCTCTATGCGGCGGCTGCGGCGCAGCGCCTCTCGTTGAAAGGGCTGAGTCGCCAGGTAGATGTCGGCGGGAATCAAGCCGTCCTGGAAGGGCCAGGAGACGCTGAACTCACGGAACTTCGGCGTGCCGACCGACTCGATCCAGGCGGTCGGCGGGGGGACGAACCCTTCCGCTTCCAGGACGCGGATCAGCCCCGGGACGTCCTCCTCGCGCAGATCGACGCACAGGTCGATGTCGTAGGTCGGCGCCGGGATGGTCCACGCGTTCACCGCGATGCCACCCATCACCGCGACGGTGAGGCCGCGTCCTTCGAGGATGCGCTGCAGGTGCTGCAGGCGTTCCCAGAGCTCACGTGCCGGTGGTCGTGCCATGCTCCCGATCCCAACGCTCCAGGCCGGCCAGCAAAGCGGCGCGCGACTGGGTCCGTTCCGCGTTGATGGCCGCCACCGCCTTGCGCACTGCCTCCGGCCCCTGCCGGCGCAGCGTCTCCCAGCCCAGGTCCATCAACTCCAGCATCAACCCGATGCGCTCCGCCGGCGTCATTCGGCGATACCACTCGAGCTGCTCGCGGCTCATCATTTCTCGGGCGCCTTGGCGTGAACTGGATCGATCCGTCGCGTGGTCATCCTGCGAGAATACCACCTGCCGAAGCGGGCTGTCAATGCGCTCGGCAGGTGCGGACGTCGGCGCAGGACGGGATCGGGTTGCGGCGGATTTCGGCGGCGGCGCTGCGCTCGGAACCGGTGCCGCTGGGGCCGCCGCCGAGGCCCCCGCCGCGGCGCTCGCTACGGCCGGGGCGCAGCGGGGCTCGTTGAGCTGGGCGTACTTGTGGTCTCCGCAGTTCCGCTCGCCGCCGGTGGTGCGCCGCTCGCCCCCGCGCTCGCCGCCGTCGTCCCCACCCCGCCCGTCCCCGCGCCCACCTTCCCGCCGCGCCGCGCCGCCTTCGCCAGCCGCGCGCCCAGCGTCGTCCGCCCCACGATCTCGTAGCCGATCAACAGCCCCAGCACCAGCAGCCACAGCACCCAGCGCGACACCGCCGCGCCGCCGCCCCGCTCGTCCTCGTCGCCCGCCGCCGTCCGCGCACCCGCCGCCCCCGCGTCCGTCCCGCCACCCACCGCGCCCGCGCCCGCGCCGGCCACCACCCCCGCGTCCGCCAGCAGCCCCACGAAGCACTTCTTGCTCGGCGCCGCCGCCGGCACGTTCACCGTGAAGGTCGGCGCAATCCGGTTCAGCGCGTTCCCGTGCAGGTCCTTCGGCGCATCCTTGAAGTACACCACGAACGTGTGCTTCCCTGCAGGATACACCGGACCCAGCGAAATCGCCGCCGGGTTCTTCAGCGTGTACGAGCCGTTCTCGATCCCCTTCTCGAAATGCCACGTCCAGCCCATCGTCGGCGTCAGTACCGCCAGCGGCGGCGCCGTGCCGTCCGTGCTGTTCCCCGCCCCATCCAGCGGCTTCAGGTGTACCGCGTAGGGCAGCGGCATCATCGAGGCATCGAACTTCACCGTGACGGTGATCGCCCCCGCCGGAATCTTCGGGCTCGCCGCGGTGATCTTGCTCTGATCGACCGTGACGTTGAAGTCCACCGGAATCGCCCACACCGGATTCGTGTACGCGCGATGCTCGGCGGCCGCCAGCGGCGCCGCGTCCGGATCGCCGCCGGTGAACGCCCCCAGGCTGTACGCCGTCAGCTTGGTCACGCTCCCCTCGGCGCCCGTGTCGACCTTCTTCGAGAGCGCGACGCCCGCGCCGCCCGCCGGCAGCGAGCCCACGCCCTTCGGCACCTGCACCGAGACGCCCGCGTACAGCCGGCCCACCGTCGGATTCGGCACGCCGTCCTGGTCCTTGTAGATCTTGATCGCCGCCACCGCGCCGCCGCCCGAGCCCAGCTCCGGCGAGTTCGCGTAGCGGTACCCGAACCACAGGTCCGGCGAGCCGCGCCGCACCAGCGCCGTGCGCCCGCCGTCGTACGCGCCGTTGCCGCCCATCGCGCCGTCGCCGTTCTCGTGCACGCTCGCCCCGTCATGCCACTTCAGCGTCTCCGAGTTCCACTTGCCGTCGCCGTCCACGTTGAACGTAATCACCGGCCCGTCGGTCGCGATCGAATTGCCGTCGGCCATCGCTTCGATCGCGCGTTCGCCCGGCGTCGCGCCTGCCTTGCCGCCGCCGAAGGTGTACGTCCGCACCTTGCCGAACGCCATGTCCGAGACCGAGTAGGTCGAGGGATGCTCGATCAGCGTGGCGAGGCGATGCTGCGAGTAGTTGAAGTCCCCGTGCGCGTCGGTGCCGCCCGAAATGTAGACCTTGCGGGTGAAGACCTTACCCGTTTCGCCGACGAAGGAGTACTTCATGAGGGTGGCGAGGTAGCCGTGGTACTTGGCGAGGCCGATTTGGAGCTCGCGGTCCCACTCGGGCGCGCCCGCCCAGGTCGGGGCGGGGAAGGGGTTGAGGGTGTTGAAGCCGATGTCGGCGCCGGGGAGGTAGCCCTTTGCGCCTTCGTTGAAGAGCTGCAGGCCGCGCAGGATGAAGTTCTGCTGCACCGCCGAAACGTAGTCGTAGGTGCGGTTGAGCGGGTCGAGGCCGAGCGCCTTCTTGAGATTGAGGTCGGTCCAGCCCTGGACGCTGAAGGGGTGCGCGGCGTAGGTGAAGGCCGTGCTGTTTTCGGCCGGGTTGGTCGAGGCGAGCGTGGAGAGGAAGGTCTCGAGGTAGACCGGGTCGCCCTCGTGCAGCCCGGCGGAAACGTCGCTGCCGCCGTGCCAGACGCCGTCGAAATGCTGGCCGCGATAGGAGAGCATGTGCGCCCCGATCGGCACGGCCGCCGGGCCGATCGGCACGTACTGGCTGAAGGCCAGCTCTTCGCCGGCGCTCGCGCCGAAGATCTCGCGCATGCGCTTGAACTCGCTCTTGACCGTGCCGTCGCCCGCGGTGCTGGCGGCGACCGAGGTCGGGCCGTAGACCGGGCGGCGCAGGTCCGAGTTCGGCGTCGCGTCGAGCGGCGAACCGTAAAAGCAATTGTGGTCGGTGGTGACCAGGTTGTCCTTCACGTCGTCGAGCGCGGTGGTCAGGCCGAGTGCCCAGGCGCATTCCTTGATCATCGGGAGCGGGCCGCCGTAGGCCTGCATCGGCGAGAAGACTTCGACGTGGTCGCTGAAGTACCATTCGGCGACGGTGTGGACGTGGGCGTCGTAGTACTTGCCTTCGCCGGGGAGGGTCGGGAGATCGCTGGAGCCGTACGTCACCTTGAGCATCTTGGTGGTGGTGCCGTGGCGGGTGGTGGTCCAGGTCACGGCGTGCGTGCTGTAGGCCCAGTCGATCTTGACGAAGTAGTACTTGACGATGGGCGCCGCGGGCAAGGCGGGGATGCCGAGGGCGGCGCGCGGGAAGCGGAGGATGGCGTAGCGACCGCGCTTGGTCAGCGGCTCATCCTTGAAGAGATTGAGGTTGGGCTCGCCGTAGACGCCGGATTGCAGGACGCCCATTTCGTCCATGATGGTGAGGCCGGCGGTGGTGGCGCTCGGGGCGGTGCCTGACTCGGGTCCGAAGGCGTCGGCGTAGAGGAGCACGCCGGAGGCGTCGGTCGTCGGGGCGTCCTTCTGCCAGATCTTGCAGGAATCGAAGGTGAGCGCGGTGGAGGTGGAGCCGGAGGCCTTGTCCGGGACGAAGATCATGAGGGGGAGGTAGGGATGGCCGGGGCGGAGACGGTAGGGGGCATCGGGGATGATATCGACGTCGCCGGACTGCTGGTACTGGGTGCGCACCGGGCGGCCTTCGCTGGACCCGAGGACGGTGTCGAAGAGGGCGACGAGCGGCTGGGGCGCGCCGGGGGCGTCGATTTCGATCGCGAAGGCGACGACATCGCGCGGCGCCGGGGAGGGCACGGCCCAGGGGAAGGTGAAGGTACGGGTTTCCCCGGGGGCGAGATCGGCGCTGGCGACCGCGAAGGGATCGGCGCCGGCCCTGCCGTCCGTCGTGGCGTCCGCCCCCACGCGTGCGCGGAGCTGGACGCCGGCGGCGGGCTGGTTGCCGAGGTTGCGCACGGTGCAGGAGAGGACGAGCGTCGGGGTGTCGAGGGAGGGCTCGGAGAGGCCGAGGTCGGCGATGGCGAGGCCGCGGGTGGCCGGGCCGCCGACGGTGACCGTGAGCGCGCGCGTGTTGTCGGCGCGGTTGGTCTCGCCGGCGGCCGGCGGGGCGGCGACGCGGATCGGGTAGTTGCCGGGGGCGCCCGCGGTGAAGGGGAAGCGCACGGTCGCGCGGTCGCCGAGGTCGAGGTTGAAACCGGCGGCGGCGGCGGGGGACGGTGCGAGTGCGGCGGCGCCGAAGGCGGCGCTCAGGCCGGCGAGCGTCGCCGGGCGGGTGCCGCGGTTTTCGACCTCGACTTCCAGAACGGCGGCCTGGCCGGCCAGGGGCGCGGCCGGGAGGCAGAGGACGCGCGTGACGGCCACGTCGGGCGCCGGGCGGGCCGCGGCGCGGCGCAGCGCGGTCGCGAGGTCGAGGGTGCCGAAGCGGAAGATCTCGCTCGCGCCGGCCAGGGCGGGGATCGGGCGGGCGCTGTACTTCAGGAGCGAGAAGAGTTCGCGGCCGGTGAGGGCGGGGTTCTTGGCGAGGAGGAGGGCGGCGGCGCCGGAGACCACGGCGGCGGCCACCGAGGTGCCGGTCACCGGGCGATAGAAGCCGCCGGGCACGGTCGAAAACATCTGTTCGCCGGGGGCCGCGAGGTCGGCTTCCTTGCAGAGGTTGGAGACGAAGCCGAGCTCGCCCTTGGGGCCGGTGGAGGCGACGGCCAGGACCTTGTCGTAGGCTGCGGGGTAGAGGCAGGTGTTGACGTTGTCGTTGCCGACGGAGGCGACGAGGAGCGCGCCGCGCGACCAGGCGTAGTCGACGGCGGCTTCGAGCGTGCGCGCGCCGACACGGCTGCCGAGCGAGAGATTGAGGATGCGCGCGCCCTGGTTGACGGCCCAGGTGATTCCAGTAGCGAGGTCGGCGATCGAGGCGTTGCCTTCGCGGTCGGCGACCTTGACGGGAAGGAGCTTGCAGGCGGGGGCGACGCCCTTCATGCCGCCGGTGGCGAGGGCGCGCGCGCCGATCAGGCCGGCGATGGCGGTGCCGTGGCCGGCGTCGTCGGCCGCGCCGCCGCGGCCCGGGTTGACGAGGTCGAGGCCGGCGAGGAGCTGGCCGGTAAGATTGACATGCTTCGGGTCGATGCCGGTGTCGAGGACGGCGACCGTGACGTTCGCGCCCTCGGTGCCGCCGCGCCACGCGCCTTCGACGCCGCAGCCGCGCAGGGCCGGGGCGTTCTTGGCCGTGACGTCGTCGGTTTCGGTCGCGAAGGGCGTGTGCAGGCACTGGGCGATCACGGCGATGAAATTCGGTTCGGCCCACTCGACCCAGGGCGCGGCGGCGAGCTGGGGGAGCAGGGTGGCGACGCGCGCGGCGGCGGCGGCGCTGCCGGAGGTCGCCTGCAGGACGTGCACGTCGAGCGCGGCATCGTAGCGCAGCACCGCGAGCCCGAGGCGTGCGAGGCGGCGTTCCAGCTCGGAGGCGGTCAGGCCGGGGCGGATGCGCGCGAGCAGCTCGCCGGCCACGTGGGGCGCGGAGACCGCGGCGCCGGCAGCGGCCACGTCGAGCGCGCGGCCCTTTTCGGCGATCTCGATCGCGGCGGGCTGCGCATGCGAATGACCGTGGGCGAGGAGTGCGGTGAGTTCGTCGGCGTGGGCGGCGGCGGTGAGCGTCGCGGCGGGAAGGGCGGGCATGTCGAGGGCGGCCAGGGCCGGACGATCGGCAGCGGACGGGTGCGCGGCGGGGCGAGTGGCGATCCAGAGGGCGGCGGCGAAGAGGCCAGCCAGCATCCCGATCCCCAAGAGCAGCGCCCGCAGGCCGCGATTCTGGTGCAACTTCATCCACGTCTCCGTGCAGTCCCCGGGTGAAAATCGCTCTCGATCAGGGGCGAGAGAGCAATTGTCGTGCCGATGGGCGCTGCGTGTTGATTGTAACTCGTTGCCTGTCCGCGGGTTGTGTTCTAATTCGGGGGCTCGCAGGGCGTCATGCTCTACTCGTTACCCGGGGTGACGCGCGCATGCAAGATGTTGGACCTTGGACGCGACCCGGACAGCGGCGGGTCAGGTTCGTGCCGGCGGCCGGTCGCGCGCGCCGCAGGGCGATGATAGCATGCGCCCGCGGAAAGCAAACATAAAAATGCGTGATTGACAGCGCCCGGGCGCGGGTGGTAGAACCCGGGCGCCGCCCCCTTCCCCCGCCCCTGCCCGCGCCCTTCAGCGATTACGGCAGATGCCCGATCCGCTGCGCACGCTCGCCGAGTTCCTTTACCTGCTCCCCCTGGCGCTGTGGCTGGGCGGGATGGCGGCGGTGCTGCTGCTCCATCCGCCGCGCGCGGCCGCCGGCGCGGCCGGGTTCCTGGCCGCCTTGCGGCGCTTCGACCGGCTGCGCGTGCCCGCCGCCCTGGTGCTGGGCGCGGCCGCGGCCTGGAAGTGGTCCCGCTGGGAGGCGAATACCGGCCTGTTCCACGTCCGGTATACGGTGATTGCCCTGCTGATTGCCACGGGGCTCTATTCGGCCCTGGCGATCGCGCCGCGCCTGGCGGCGCTGGAGCGCGGCCTGCCGGCGGCGGACGTGGACGCGGCGCCCGCGGCCCGGCGCGAGGCCTTCCGGCGGCTGGAGCGGCTGGCCGTAGGCGCGGCCTGGACCGAGCTCGGCGCGGCCGTGCTCGCGCTCCTCCTGAGTTGCCCCTAGGGGGGGGGGAGGCGAGACAATGACGGAACCACAGAGACACGGAGGCACAGAGAACGACGGAGGTGACGCGAAGCCGGAGCGGTGCGGGGGGCCCTGCCACGCGCTTTCAACGAGTCGCCCCAGCGGGCTCTCGATTGCTACGACAAGCTCCACCGGCTTGAACGGGAGTTGGCGAAGGCTCG
>JACRIP010000342.1 GCA_016220045.1 Planctomycetota bacterium | reverse complement strand
TACGTGGTGCTGTTGCCGGATGCGACGCTGGCGGACACGCGGCGGCGGGCGGAGGAGCTGGCGGCGGAGGCGCGCAAGATCCACATCTCGCACGACGGGCAGTCGCTGGGGCAGGTCTCGCTGTCGATCGGCGTGGCGGTCTACCCGGAGCACGGGCTGACGGGGGAGGCGCTGCTGCGCGGCGCGGACAGCGCGCTCTACCGCGCGAAGCACGAGGGGCGGGACCGGGTGCACGCGCTCGCGTGACGGCGTCCGGCGGCCCTCGCCCGTTCTCAGATTGAAGGGCAAACCTGGAGGATCGACTGGTAGATCACGTCGGGAGGCCGGTCGAAGACGTCCTGGAGCACGATCGTCGCACCCGAAAGTTCGAAGACCACGGTGGAGTAGTTGACCATGGGCAACCGTGGGGATACGGATTTCACCTCATCCCACGTCATGGTTCCCGAGAGCGCTCCCTGGATGAGCGCGATCCCCCCGGGGCTCACCACCAGGGCCGGTGGGCGCAGTGCATTCGTCAGCGGGGAAGCGGCGACGTCGGCCTGCAGGCCGATCGCGAGCAGCAACACGGCAAGGAAGAGGGACAGTCCTCCGGCGATCCGCCACTCCGGGGCTCCGGTGACGAACGGGACGAGCAGCCAGAAGAGGCCACTCGCCGTGAGCGACGCCGTCGCGGCCAGCGCGAAGGAACGACGCAGGCGGGCGATCCGTCCCTGAACCCGGCGAACACCGTAGGAGAAGACGCGTTCCGCCCCGTACTTTCGTACCTGTTCCTCCAGGTAGCCGCGGAGCGTCGGGTTGATCTCGCGCGTGCCGCTGGGGGGGATCCGGGCTTGGAGAAAGCGGTAGATCTCCTCGGAGGGCGTGGTCGTGGTGCTCGGGATCAGCAGGTGACCGCGATCATGCAGCACGTGCAGGTCGAATTGCGCATGGGCGGCGCGGTCGGGATCCGCGGGGCGACGCGGCGCCCAAGCGCCGAGCATGCGCGTGTACGCCAGAATGTCGGCCGGATCGCTGAACTCGAATCCGGAGGCTCCGAGCGTAAAGCGGCACCGCGTCCTACCGAGAAAGCGCAGGGAAACGGCGAGAGTGGCGGGGAAAATCGCGCCCAGCGCGAGGTGGTGGTTCTGTAGCAAGGCCGCGCCGAGGAGCTGTGCGAGGGCCACGGCAGCCCAGAAGATGGACCCGAAGGGCAGGCCCACACCCGACTCGACAACCGTACCGATCATGGGTCTCACCCCACCGTGATGGGTCCAGCCGACGCCCGTTCCGCGCGTCGGGTTGCAATCCCCGCCTGCAGCGCCTTGATGAGTGCGAGCACGATCAGGACCTTCACCAACGCTCCCTTCCCCAGCTCTCCCTTCGCCAGTGGCTCCAGATCAAGCGCGGCGAACGCTGCGGTTGACAGGAGGTAGAGCGCCAGTCCGACGGCGGTCGCGCCAACGGGGTAGCGTCGGACGAGGAATGCCAGGACCAGGAAAACCACACCGACCAAGCCCGCTCCCCCGGTCATCGTCTGCACTCGCTGAACCGCCGACTTCTCGAGTTGTGCGACCTTGTCCTCATCGACGACCATCCCCCGGGCACGCACGGCCGCGACCTCCTTGACGAGCTGGGCGTGCACATTCTGTCGGGCCATGAACAAGAAGAAGCCATTGCCGACCAGGGTGAGGATGCCGACCAAAACGAAGATGATCTTGGCCTCGTTGGTCTGGGATCCGCGTGCGGACTGGGCCAGGCTGCCGAGGGCCGGGGAGTCCGGGGCGGGAGACGGCGAGGGGGTCGCAGATGCCAGGGGAGAACTCCAGACTGGGCGTTCGGGTGCGGGAGACGTCGTGCAACGCCGTCAAACGTCGTCAATCGGCGGGAACGCCGCCGGAGGGCTCAAGGAAGAACCCGAGGGCGCTGGTGAAGCCGTGCAGGAAGTTGCGGCCGCCGACCGGGCCGACTTCGCCCGCGCAGAAGAAGCCCGCGAGCGGGACGTCGCCGAGGGCGCCCTTGACCAGCCCGGTGTCATGGTTGGGCACGCCGAACAGCCGCTCGCCGCGGCCGTTGCAACTGAAGAGCACGCCCCCGGCGGGCCGGCGGTCGCCGAGTTCGGCGGCAAAGCTCGCGAGCATGGTGCGCAGGTCCTCGGCGGCCGCGGCGGCATCGCGCACGTGGAACTGGATCGTCTGCCCCTTGCGGAAGAGATCCCCCACCGCGAGCGCGCCCGACTCCGGATCGATGCCGATCGGGTTGCGGATCAGGAAATCACCCTGCTTGAACGCCTCCTGCCGCTCGTTGATCACGCGCCCGACGTGCAGCCCGGCGCGCGCACGCCGCTGGTCGTCCTCGGGCATCGCCTCCAGGATCTCCTTGAGCACGTGCAGCACCGGCCGGCCGCCGACCTGGAAAATCACGTTGCCTTCGGCCTTGGTGATCACCAGGTGCCGTCCGATCGGACGGCAGCCCTGGCTGACCAGGGCGCGGAACTCGAAGCCGCCCGCCAGTCGCACCCCGATCGCCCCCTCGGTGTACACTTCGTCGTCCAGGAAGAGCGGCTGCTGGCCCGGACCGCCGCCGCCGCTGGCGTTGCCGCCGAGCGCCGGCGCGCCCGGATGCGCCGCGTCGATCTCGGCGAGCAGGCGCTCGGTGTCGAAGGTGTAGGGCTCGGCGAGCACCAGGTAGACCGGGTGCGCGCCGGCCGGAAGCTCGGGCAGGCGCCCGCCCAGAAAGGACCCCGCCTCCGCCGGCTCCATTTCTTCCTGCACGAAGTGGTAGGGGTGGATCGCCGCGCCGGGCAGCGCCAGCGCGAGCACGGTCAGCGCCGGCTGCTCCTCATGCTCCGCCCCGCCGCCGATCAGCCCGCCCCCGGTGCAGCCCACGAGATGCCTGGCCCCCGTCGCGGCACGCAGGCTTGCCAGGTGCTCACCTGGGTCGCTGGCGCCGTGATCGGGCGTGACGAAGACCAGCAACAGGTCCGGGCGGACGCCGGCGGCGCGCACGCGCTCGGCGCACTCGGCGCAGGCCTTGGCCAGGTCGGACTCGCGCGAAGCGGCGGAAACGAATCTCATGGCAATCCTCTATGCTGCGGCGCGGGGAATCGGACGACAGATCGTGGCGCCCAGCGGGGCTGGCCGAGAAAGCTTCGTGGTGGTCGGCAAACCCTTCCCACCGCCGTTTGACGTCGTTGAACGTCGTTGAACGTCGTTAGACGCCGTTGAACGCCGTTCAAGCGAGCCTACCCCGCGGCGGCCCGCCCCAGCGCGCGGCCGCGAATCTCCTCGATCTCGTCGATCTCCTTCGCAACCCCGGCGGTCAAGTTCTCGTGCCCCTCGGGCGTTACCAGGATGTCGTCCTCGATGCGCACGCCGATCCCGCGCAACGCCGGCGGGACGCCCTTCGCATCCGGCGCAATGTAGATCCCCGGCTCGATCGTCAATACCAGCCCCGGTTCCAGCTTCGTCCAGTCCTTGCGGCGACGGTAGTGCCCCACGTCGTGCACGTCCATCCCCAGCCAGTGGCTGGTGCCGTGCATGTAGAACTTGCGATAGGCCTTCTTCTTCACCAGCGTTTTCGCCCGGCCCTTGAGCAGCTTGAGCTTGAGCAGGCTCTCGGTGAGCAGCTCGCACGTCCGTTCATGGATCCGGTTCCACTCCATGCCCGGCTTGATCCCGGCGATGACCTCCTGCTGCGCATGCAGGACTTCGGCGTAGACCGCGCGTTGGGCGCGCGAGAAGCGCCGCCCGACCGGGAAGGTGCGCGTCACGTCGCCGGTGTAGCCGTCCACCTCCGCGCCGGCGTCGATCAGGACCAGCTCCCCTTCCTCCATCTTCCGTCGGTTCGTGCTGTAGTGTAGAATCGTGGCGTTCGGTCCCGAGCCCACGATCGAGGAATAGCCCGGACTCTGCGCGCCCAGCCGCGCGAACACGTACTCGACCTCGGCCTCGAGCTGGTACTCGTGCTGGCCGGGGCGCGCGGCACGCAGCGCGGCGCGATGGCCCGCGCAGGTGATGTCGGTGGCGCGCCGCAGGTGCGCCAGCTCCTCAGGGGTTTTGACCAGCCGCATCTGATGGAGCACTTCGCACGGATCGTGGATCGCCGCCGGGGCGGCGTGCCCCTGGCGTTCGGTGCGCCGGATGCGCTCGAGCGCGCCGAGGACCTTGCGGTCCATGGCGGCATCGTGGCCGAGCCGGAAGTAGAGCCGGTCGGCGTCGCGCAGCAGCCGCGGGAGGACCTTGTCGAGCTGATCGATCGGATAGGCCGCATCGGCGCCGAAGCGCTTGATGGCGCCCTGGGTGCCCGCGCGGTAGCCGTTCCAGACTTCCTGCTTGGGATCGCGGCGGCGCACGAAGAGCACGAAGCGCGGGCGCGGCGGCGTCGCGAGCAGCACGGCGACCGCTTCGGGCTCGTCGAAGCCGGTGAGGTACCAGAAATCGCTGTCCTGGCGGAAATCGAATTCGGAGTCGTTCGAGCGCGTGGCCAGGTGGGCCGCCGGAAAGACGGCGACTGCGCCGGGGATCTGCTCGAGGAAACGGGCGCGGCGGGCGGTGAACATGGCGGGATGCGACCTCTTGTGCGACCGGGAAGGGGACGGTAGACGGCCGAGGAAGACACGGAACCGAGCGGATCGGAAGCGGCAAGAGTAGCAGAGAAGGCGGGCGTCCGCAACCGAAACGCGCGCGCGGGGAGTGAAGATGGAAAGTGTGACGGCGCCGCGGCGCTGGTGGTGGAAACTGCTGCGCGCGCGCGATGCCGGCGAGGCGCGGCGCGCGCTCCTCGCGGCGGGACTCTTTTTTTCGGTGCTCTGCGGCTACCTGGTCGTGAAGCCCGTGCGCGACGCGCTCTTCCTGCACCGGCGGCCGATCGACAAGCTGCCCGCATTCTACCTGATCACGGCGGCGGTGGTCTTCGTCGCCGGCTACCTGGTGAATCGCGCGGCGGCGCGCTGGCCGCAGCGCACCCTGGCGGTCCGGGCGTACGCCGTGTTCGGGGGGGTGTTCCTCGGCTTTCGCGCCTGGCTGGGTGCTGATCTCCGGTATGGACCCGAGCTCTTCATGGTGTGGGTGAGCGTCTTCAACCTGCTGGCGGTCTATTTCTTCTGGTCCCTGGCCAACGATCTGTTTACACCCGAGGCGGCGGCGCGCCTGTACGGCCCGGTGGGGACCGGCGGGGTGCTGGGGAGCATCGTCGGGGCGACGCTGGCGGGCGGTCTGGCGGAGCGGCTGGGAAGCGTCAACCTGATCTACGTGGCGGCGGGCTTTCAGGGGGTCTGCGTGCTCGTGGCGGCGCGGTTGGGCGCCGCCGGGGAGGCGAGGAGCGGGGGAGCGGACGCGCCTGCCCCGACCCGCGGCGAGCCGCACGGCAGGGACGCGGGCTGGGACGGCCTGCGCGCGGTCGGGCGGTCGCCCTACCTGCGCGACATCTGCGCCATCGTCGTCCTGGTCACCTTCGCCGGCACTTTCCTCGACTTCCAGTTCAAGGACATCCTCAAGCGCGCCATCACCGCGGAGGACCAGAAGACCTCCTTCCTCGGGTGGTACTTCGCGGTCCAGAACACACTGACCTTTCTGCTCCAGGCGGTGGCGGTCGCGCCGCTCTCGCGGCGCTGGGGGCCGCTGCCCGGTCTGGCGGCGCTGGTCGGCATGCAGGCGCTCACCGCGCTCCTCCTGGGCGGCGGCGGGGTCCTGGGATTGACCCTCGGCCTTGCGCTCGCCGCTCCACTTACGCTTCCCGTGGGCGCGCTCTTCTATTCGCTCCACCAGAGCGCGAAGGAACTGCTCTACACGCCGCTCTCGGCCAACGAGATCTACTCGGCCAAGGTCTATGTCGATACCTTCGGCTTTCGCCTCGGCGACGCCTGCACGGCCCTGCTCCTGATCGCGGGGCTCGGCGTGGTGACGCCGGCGGGCTTCGTCCTCGCCTCCGTCCCCTTCATCCTGCTGCGCGGCTGGGTGTCGTTGCGCGCCTGCCGGGCCTATCGCGCGCTCACCGCCGCCCCCGGAGCCGGCGGCTCGCCCGGCAGCGGCGCCGAGTTCAAGGTCAGCCAGTAAAGCACGCGCCGGCCCCCGAGCCCGCCCTGCCGGACCGCCGCGATGAGCGCGGCTACCGTCTTTGCCGTATACGAAGGATCGAGCGCCGCCCCCTCGGTCTCCGCCGCCAGCCGCGTCGCCTCTTCGCCCGCCGGCGTCGCCAGCGCATACCCCGCCCCGAGCTGGTCGCCGACTACCGTCAGTCGCGTCTGCGCCAGCGGACCCGGCACGGCCGCCCCGCCCCGCGCCGCCTCCGTCAGCGCCCGCGCCGCCAGGAGCCACGTGCGCGCCGCATTCGCCACCAACCCGCCCGTGATGCGTACGGCAATCACCCGGGTCGCCAGCCCGGCCAGGTGGAAGCCCGCCGCCAGCCCCGCCGCCGTCCCGCACGTCCCGAGCGGCACGAACACGTACTCCGGCTCCGGACATTCGCCGCGCCGGACCTGCCCGGCCAGCTCCAGCGCCGCGTTCAGGTAGCCTAGGGTCGACACCGCATCCGTTCCGCCCATCGGCAGCACCGTCGCCGCGCCGCGCCAGAGCGCCCGGCCAACGTCCCACGGCACCGCCGCCACCGACCCGCGCAGCACCAGCGTGTCCGCCAGCGCCCGCGTGACCGCCAGATTGCGCTCGGCATGCGCGTGGGTCGGGCTCGCGAAGAGCATCACGTCGCGCGCCAGCCCCAGCTCCCGGGCGTAGGAGAGCGCCGCCACCACCCAGTTCGAGCCGGTCGCGCCGTAGACGAAGACCCGGCCCTTGCCCTCGGCGCGCGCCCGCGCCAGCAGGAATTCGAGCTTGCGGACCTTGTTCCCGCCGTGACCCGCGCCCCCGGTCCGGTCGTCGCGCTTGACCCACAGCTCCGGGCACCCGATCGCGGCCCCCAGCCGCGACCACCGCTCGACCGGCGTCGGAAAGACGCCGAGCGGCAGCCAGGGAACCCGCGCCGAGAGGCCCGGCGCCGCCGCGAAGAGCGGCAGCGCGGCCGCCCCGCCTACTCGAGCGTCCATCGGCCCGGATTCAGGATGCCCTTCGGGTCGAGCGCGTGCTTGACCGCGCGCGCGACCTTCAGGAAGCCGGGATCGATCTGCGCCGCGTAGCGTTTCACCACCCAGCCCGGCGTCTTGTACGGGATGAACCCGTGCTCCACGACCACGTCGGCGAGCGCCTCGTTGAGCGCGCGCACGCGCCGGACCTCCTCCGCGTCCCGCTTGTCGAAGGTCGTGATCAGCCGCAGCACGCCGAAATGCCCGCCACGCATCGGCCGCGTAACCACGATCGGGGGAAACCCGTGCTTCTCCATCGTCGCCATCCCGGCGCGGATGCCCTGCTCCCACTGCGAGGTCGGCCCGTAGCTGCCGATCCACGTCAGCCCGCCCCCTGGATGGTCGAGCAGGAAATCGAAGCGCGTCGGGAAGTCGGCGAACTTCACGAAGCGCGGCTCGATCTTCACCAGGTCCTCGATGTCGAGCGGATCGTCGAATCTCCCGCCACGGGCGCGCGCCGCGGCGAGCGCATCCGCGAAAACGGCGCGCTTGGCCGCCATCAGGCGCTCGTCGTTGGCCGTGATGTCGAAGTAGAGCGCGACCAGGGGTTCACCCGGGTCGCGGAAGAGCGGGCGCGCCTGCCCGAAGAGCAGCTTGATGACCGGCCAGGTGACCCCGCCGATATCGTCGCACACGTCCTCGGTCATGAGGGACTTGACGAACCCGTAGGCGGCGTCGACATCGTAGGCGAGCACGAAGAGGCGGCGGCGCAGCCGGCGATTCGGCCAGAGCTGGACGGCCATGCGCGTGACCACGCCGGTCGCGCCCTGGAAATTGATGAAGAGGCCGGTGAGGTCGGGCATGGGCGAGTTGGTACACCAGAAGCGGCTCCAGGCGCCGCCGCCCGTGCGCAGGAGCGTGCCGTCGGCGAGCACGGCCTCGACGCCGTTGATCCACTCGGAGGTCGATCCGTGCAGGAGCGAGAGATTGCACAGCCCGTCCATGAGGCAGTTGGTCATGACCGAGGTGTGGGGGGGCGAGAAGGAGTAGCCGAAGCGCAGGCGCGGGTGATCGCGGTCGAGCTTCGCGCGCACGTCGCCCCACGAAACGCCGGGCTCCACGATCATGTACTGGTCCGGCTCGTTGACTTCGAGGATGCGGTTCATGGCGGCGAGGTCGAGCACGATGCCGCCGCGCTCGGGAATGGCGAGGCCGCCGATGTTGAGGTTGGCGACCACCGGAACCACCGGCAGGCCCTGGCCGTGAGCGATGGAGAGGACGGTCTGGACTTCGGCCGTGGAGCGGGCCTTCACCACCAGATCGGGGAGATGCCCGGGGATTTCGGTGATGTCCTCGGAGTACTGGCGGACGGTGGCGGAGTCGACGAGCACGCGGTCCGGACCGAGGGCGGCGGCGAGCAGCGCGGCGGCCGCGTCGGCGGGGCGGGCAGGAGTCGTCATGCGTCAGGCCTTCGGGGAAAGACTGGGAGGAGTGGGCAGGGAGGGCGCGGCAGTGGCGGTCGCGGCGGCGGGCGACGGCGCGGGATCGGGCGCGCCGAAAAGGCGCAGCAGCGTGAGCAGCGGGAGCGGGTTGCCGCTGAAGGAGAGCCGGCCCGTGAGGAGCGGGAGCAGGAAGTTGTGGCCGAGTCCGAGACCGAGCATGGTGGCCAGGTCGCCGCCGACGGAGGCGTCCCAGGGCAAGACGGCGCCGGGGTGGATTTCGATGGCGCCGTCGCGGCAGGCGAGGGTGACCTGCATCTCGCCGGCGCGGACGAGGATGCGGCGGTCGAAGCCGGCGAGCGCGCGCGCCCCCGCGGGCGTAGCGGCCTTGCGCCCGAGCAGACTTTGCAGGAAGAAGGAGAGCAGGCTGGAGCGCTCGGGAGTGATGCAGGTGACGGGCATGTGCGGGAACTCCTGCGGGGCGAGACGGAGAACGCCGATTATTGAAGTGAGGTGCTGCCTGCGACGCAAGGGAATTCGGGATTTGACCGGGCGTCGTGCCGTGCAAATGACTTGCACCGTGGGGTCGCCGCGGAGCAGAATGGCGGTGGACGGTGGACAGTGGACGGTGGACAGTGAACGGTGAACGGTGAACGGTGCTGGCGTGACCGGAGTCCGACCTCTGGCGCGAAGCTGACCCACGGAGACGACGAGAGGAGCCGACGGCCATGTCCAAGGGTTGCATCACGGCGCTGGTCGTGTGTCTCGTCTTGGCGGGCGGCGCGTACGTGGCATGGGACCGCGTGATGGCGTCGCGCTACCAGACCGGGGTAAAGGGGAAGGCGCCGCTACGGGAGACGCCGGGGGAGAAGGGGGAGAAGGGGGCGGTGGCCGTGGGTGGCGCGGACACACCCTCTCCCCAGCCCTCCCCCGCTGCGGCGGGCGAGGGGGACGGTGCGGGCACGGCGGCGCCGGGGCCTGCGGGGGAGGGGGACGATGTGGGCACGGAGGCGCCGGAACCTGCGGGGGACGGCGCGGGAATGGTAGCGCTGGGTAGCACGCCGGCGCCGAAAGTGGAGCCGGCGGCCGACGCGGACGCCGCTGCCGGGGCTGCGGCTGCGGTGGCGCACTCCGTGCCGGCGGCGGCCAACGGCGAGTCGGCCACCGGTGCGCTCGGCCGCCCCGCCGCGCCGGTCCTGCCGGGCGCGGCTGCCGTCGTGCCGCTCCGCGGCGGCTCCTTCGCGAGCGCCTCCGACAAGCGAACCGGTGTCGTGCCTCGGGCGAAAACCCTGGAGTCGACCGGCGCCGCGGGCGCGCCGGCCATTCGCAAGGACCCGGTGGCGCTGCCCTTCAAGCTGAACGGACTGTTCATCTCCTGGGGGGAACGGAAGGCCTTCGTCGTCGTCGACGGCGGCGTCTATCAAGAGGACGACATGGTGCGCGAAGGCTGGCGCATCTACGAAATCCTCGACGATCAGGTCGAGCTGCGCAAGGGCCAGGAGACCGGCATCCTGCGGACGCGGGACATGGTCCACCTGGAGGCAGGGGGGGGCGAGAAGAAACCGCCGGCTGCCGGACCGGGCGGGGCAGGCGGTCGCGGGGAGCCGGTACCCGCCGGCGGCACGGCGGGACCGCCACCCGCGTCGGGCGCGCCCCGAAACCCCTGAGACCTGCCGCGGCGGTCGATGGCGGAATCCGGATTGCGGATCGCGGATCATCTCCGGGGCTTGCCTGCCGGCGTCAATCCGCAATCCGCAATCCGAACTCCGCAATTCGTGCTTCTGCACCCGCTGCCACGAAGCTCCGCGGCAGGGAGCCAACCCTCGCGGCGATCCGGACCCCTCAGGCACCCCCCTCGAGGCGGCATGAGCATGGACTCGACGGCGACCCTGCAAGACCGGCTCCTCGCCTGGCTGCGCACCACCGGCTGCGCCGGGCCGGCGCGCGAGTTCACCGCGCTCGGACGCGAGCTCGACGCGTTCGAGCGGGAGCGCGCCGAACTGCGCGGACGCATCCCCCTCTGGGACCGCGTCATCTTTTTTTCGGACACGCCGGACGAGGCGCGGGCAAAGGAGGTCGAGCGCGAGCTCACAGCGGCGCGTCGCCGGCGCAGCGCGGTCGAACGGGAGCTCGCGGACCTCCTTGCCGCCGCAGAGAAGACCTATCCGCCGCTCGCGCTCGCCCGCCGGATCGAGACCGCGCTCGCGTTGGCGGCCGCCGTGCTGCGCGCGCCGGGCGACTCCCGGGGAAGGGCGCGGCTGGCCGCCGGCCTGCACGCGCTGGGCGACCAGGTGCTCGCCGATTACGCGCCGGACTTCTCGGCGCGGCGCTTCGAGGCGCAGCTCTCCGACCTGGAGACCTGTCGCGTCGCCGCGGCCGGGGCCGCCGCCGTTGCGCGCGGCGCCGCGGAGCCGGCGGCCGGGCCGGTGCTCGACCTGGAACGCGGGTACGCGCCGATGCGCCAGGCCGATCTGCTGCCGCTGGTGGCGCGCCGCCTGCTCGACGGGCCGCTCTTCGAGCGCCTCGCCGGGCGCGCGGAGTGGGCGCAGGTCTGCAACCGTTTCCTGGACGATCTGCGGCGCGCCGAGGCGCAGATCCCCTGGTACGACCGCCTGAACCCGTTGTCGGACTCGCCGGCGGAACAGGAGCGCGATCGGCTCGAACAGGAGCTCGCGCGGACGGAGGCCGAATGGTCTGCGCGCGTGGAGCGCGCGCGCGCGGCCTTCCTGGAGGCGCTGGGGGCCTTTCCCCCGCTCGGGTTGTACGTGCGCATCGCCGAAGCGGGGGCGCTGGCGGAAGCGCTGGCGCCGGGAACGGAGCGCGTGCTGGACGGGCGGGGCCGGCTGGTGAACGCGAGCGTCGCCACGCCCGGTGCGCTGCTCCTGGCCGCGCTCAGCGGGGTGGCGGCGCACTTCCGCGCGGCCTTCGCACTCGAACTGCCGGGCCGGCTGGTCGCGATCCTGGCGGGGGAGGGCGCGTCGCCGGGAAACGCGGAGCCCGAGCTCCGGCGTCTGGCGCCGCTCGTGGCGCGGCTGGACGCGGGCGCCGCCCCCGGACTGCGGGACCGCGCGCTGGAGCACGCCCGGGTCAGCGGCGCGATTCGCCGCTGCCGGCAGGAGGGCGGGGGCTCCGAAGCGGGCGCGCGCTCCCGTCTCCTGAGCTGGGTCCCCGCGCTGACCGGGCGCGACCGGGAAGCACAGGCCCGCGCCGAACTCCATGCCGAGCGCACCCGGCGCCTCTGGTCGGACCTGGTGACGGAGGTCGAGCGCGCCGCCGAAGGCGTACCGGCGCTCTTCTTGCGCGAGCAGACGGTCCGGCTGCGCAGCCTGGTGGCGCAGGTGGATACCTACACCGAGGTGTTCGATCGGCCGGTCGCGTGCTCCGTATTCCATCGGGAGGCGCTGCTCACGACCCTGCAGCGGATACGGCAAACGCTGGAGGAAGCCTACGGGCTGGCGGGCGTGGAGGACCGGCTGATGGCCGCGGTGGCCGCGGCGGCGCCCGCGCCGGCCGAGATCCGCGGCGACGAGGTCTACGGTGTTCGCCCGTTGTCGCCGGCGGCGTTGCACGGGTTCCTGGCGCACCGGCTGGAGGACACCGCCTTCGCGACGGTCTTCCGGCGGCTGGAAGCGGCGGAGGCGGAGCGGTTGCGGGCGGAGGACGGCGCGGAGCAGGCGGCGGCCCGGGTCTCGCTGTGGGACCGGCTGAATGTCTTCAGCGACACCGACGACGAGCGCACGGAGCGCGCAGAGCGGGGGCGGGCGGCGGCCTTGACGCGCGAGATCCGCGACGCCGTACGCAAGGTGAAGACCTGGTTCCCCGCGGCCTGCCGCGTCTACCCGCCGATCGAGCTCTATTACCGGCTGCCCGAGGTCGTAGCGGCGGTGAGCGGGCTGCGCGCCGAGTGTACGGGGAGCCGCTTTTCGCTCGTGCCCGCGGGCGGGGACTCGCTGGGGTCGCGGCGCACGGAGCGCTGGCGGTGTCGCCTGATCGGGAAGGCGGCGGCGGTGCGGGCGGTCGCGGACTGGTCGGCGCGTTTCGCGGCGGCGTTCGGCCCGATGCCGAGCCGGCATCGCATCCTCGAACTCTGGGCGGAGGGCGGGGCGGGACTTGGAGGATTGTAGATTGTAGATTGCAGATTGTAGATTGCGCGTGCGGACAGCAGCCCGGGAGGCCCGGAGTGGAATCGTCGCGCACCACGACGGTCGGCGCAGCCGGAAAACGAACCCGCCCGGCGCCGCGCCTGAGGGGGCGACGCCGGGCGGGGATGCGTAATCTGCCAAATATACCCTAGAACAGGCTGGCGCCCTGAACTTCGATCAGGGTCGGCGGACGCGGACACTCGTGCGCCGCGACGCCCTGGTGGTCGTGCTTGCACTCCTCCTGCTTCGGGCTCTCGCGCAATACGCCCATCAGGACCACCTTCTTCCCGGCGCAGTCCTTGGGGAAGAGCACCACGTGGTCCAGGCTCTTCGCGATCACCAGCCCGTCCCCGTCCTTCACTTCGACCCAGCAGCCCGAGCCTTGGCACACGCGGGTCACGACCCCGGCGACCTTCACGGACTTGCCCATGTAGTCCTTCTCTTTGGCGTTCAGCACCGCCACGGGCGTGGCCGGGAGTTCGCCCAGCGCCAACCCGGCATGCCAGGCCGGGGCGCCACCAGGGACCGCGACCGCCGCGGGCGCAGCAGGCGCGGCCGGCGCCTTCGCTTCCACGGTGGTCTTCGCGGCGGGCTGAGATTCCTCCGGCGGCGAGCTCTGACAGCCCGCGCCAATCACCGACGTCACCAGGGCCAAAACGACTACATGGGCGAACGAACGCATCCGATTCCTCCGTGCATCAGGGACCACGTGCCGCGCGCTCCATGCTACAGTAGACACCGGATCATGTGACCCGCGCGCGCGGTTCCGCGCACCCAGACAGACCGGGGGCGGGGGGGAAGGTGTATAGCATTTCACGTGCCCGCTCGCAAGGATGTGCGTTCGCCCGCCGCAGGGCCGAAAACGGCACCGACGGGGCACGCGCGGCGGCGGCGCACGCCGGGCGGTGCGGAATCTTCCGCGTGGGCGGGGAAATCAGCGGTGAACGGTGGACGGTGGCCGGTGGACGGTGGCCGGTGACCAGTGGCCGGTGGACGGTGAGCGCTGGACGGTCGGGCTTGGATCCCTACTTCTGAGGATCTTGAATAGCATTCAGGTTGTCGCGCGGCACTGTTCGCAACGTGTTGCCTGACGATATCTTCTAGGCCAGCTCTCGGATCGGCCACGGGGCACCGTCCACCAACCACAGTCCACTGGCCACCGACCACTGTCCACCGTCCACCGTCCACTGACCACCGGTCACCGTCCACGGTCCACCGCCCACCGGCCACCGCGCGCCGCGCGCCGCCCCTACGTCCAGATGCCCGGGATCTTCTCCCCGCAGGTCGGACACGCGCCCTTGACCAGACGGTTCTCCGTGACCTTGAACCCCAGGCGCCGGATCAGCGCGCCTTTGCACTTCGGGCACCAGGTGTGGTTGCCGTCGTGGGGCGCGACGTTGAAGATGTAGACGAAGCGCAGCCCCTCCTCGAGGGCGATGGCGCGGCAGCGCTCCAGGGTTTCCACCGGAGTACGCGGCAGCTCCTTGAGTTTGTATTCGGGGACGAAGCGCCCGAAGTGGAGCGGCACGTCGGGACCGAGGGTGCGTGCGATCCAGCGCGCCATCGCGCGGACCTGGTCGGGGTCGTCATTCATCGTCGGGACGACGAGGTTGACGATCTCGAACCAGGTCTTCTCGGCGCGCAGGGTTTCGAGGGCGGTGAGGACCGGGGCGAGCCGGGAGCCGAGGACGCGGTCGTAGAACTTCTCGTCGAAACCCTTGAGGGCGACGGCGAAGGCGTCCACGGTGCGGGCGAGGGCGCGCAGGGCGGGCGGGTTGATGAAGAGGGCGGAAGCGCAGAGGTTGCGCAGGCCGCGCGCCTTGGCGGCCTCGGAGAGGTCGCGCATGTACTCATAGAAGGCGACCGGCTCGGTGTAGGTATAGGCGAGCGCGGCCACGCCGCGTTTGGCGGCGGCCTCGACCGCCTCGGCGACCGGCAGGTCCAGGTTCTTCAGGTCGTCGGGCTTGGCCTGGGCCGAGGCCCAGTTCTGGCAATAGAGGCAGCGCAGGTTGCACCCGCCCGCGGCGATGGAGAGGGTCTGGGTCGCGGGCAGGAAGTGCGCGAGCGGGAGTTTCTCGACCGGGTCCACCGAAACGATACAGGGATTCCCGTAGGAATGGACGAGCATGCGCCCGTCGTGATTCTGGCGGGTGCGGCAGAAGCAGGTCTGGCCGGGGGCGAGGACGCAGTCGAGCGGGCAGATCAGGCACTGGGTCTTGCCCTCGGGCAGGGCCTTCCAGAAGCGGGGATCGACCTCCAGCAGGCGTCCGGCGGGGGCGGGGTTGGGGCCGGCCCCCGCGGGCGCCGGGGCGCGACGCGGGGGGTCGGCGGCGAGCGCGTCGAGAGCGCCGAGACCGAGCGGCAGCGCACCCAGCGCGCAGGCGCCGGAGCGGAGAAAGCTCCGGCGGGAACGGGCTTCGTCGGACATGGCGGGGACCTCCATCCTTCATCCAGCGCTTACGGTTTGCGGCGGGGCGAGGCGGCCGGCGCCGGCTCTTCGGGCAGGGCGCACTTGCCGTCATGACAGGCCGGGGCAGGGTCGATGGCGTCGAGGTCGGTGGCCGGCGCGGCGGCCGGATGCTCGAGCTGCCGCACGCGTTCCTCGGCCAACGCGACCAGGGCGGAGTCGAAAAGCGTGCGCCGCACCTTGCGCTCGATCTCCGCCGTCGCGCCGCCGCCGAGCTCGACCAGGCGGTCCTTGATGCGCTCCTTGCGATCCAGGAAGGTCAGCTCCTGCGCCAACGGCTCGCGCTGCATGCGGTACTCGACTTCGCTGAGCGCCCGGGCGCGGTCGATGACCTCGCCCAGCTTGCGCAGCGCCTCCGCGCGCTCCTCCTCCGGGAAACGCCCGAGGTGTTCCTCGACCCGCGACAGGGCGCGCTCGAGCACCTCCGGGCGGCGCGCCGCATACATGCCCGCCGGGATCGTGCGCGACTTGTCCAGCAGCTCGGCGCCCTTGGGCGCGTCGTTCGCCTGCCCCACGCGCACCGGGTTCTTCAGGTCTTTGGGCGGGATCAGGCAATGCTTGTAGTCAAGCAGGACGCTCCGCTGCTCCTCGGTCAGGAGCGCCGCGACGCGCGCCACCTGTTCGTCGGTCGGAGGCGTCGCCCCCGGGGCGTCCCCGCCGCCCGGGCGGCGCAGGGACTTGCCGCCCGGGGCCGCGACCCCCTGCGCGGGCTCCCGGCGGGCGCGCGCCATCAATTCGGCCGGCACCGGTTTCCCGGCCTCGAGCAGCGCCAGCGCGGAGCGCAAAGTAGCGGTGTAGGCGGCGGCGGCGGGCTCCTCGGCCGCCGGGGCGGAGGCGACGGCCGGGGGTGGGGGCGTAACCGCGGCGCGCACTTCGGCCGCGATCGCCCGCAGTTGTTCGGCGGTGAAGTTCATCCCGTTCATCAGGTTGAGCAGGTTGATGTCGCGCTGCAGGGCGCGGACCTGCGTGCGCAGCGCGGTGAGATCGCCGGGCGCGGGGTCGGCCGGCGGCGCGCCGGTCGCGGCGGCGGCGTCCGGGCCGGCCAGGTTCGCCACCGCGCCGGGCGCGGAGAGGAAGAGCCCGAGCGCGCTCAGGCGGGGCTTGTCGGCAAGCTCGATCGCGACCAGCTCCTCGCGCAGGCTGTCCGCCTCGGAGGCCGGACGCAGGGTGTGCAGGATGCGCCGGACTTCGCAGGGGAAGTACCCTTCGGGCAATGCCCGGAGGGCGACCAGCGCGGCGCGCGCGGCGGCGGCGTCGGGGGGAGTGCCGCGCTGCGCCCGCGCGGGCGC
>JACRIP010000341.1 GCA_016220045.1 Planctomycetota bacterium | reverse complement strand
GGGCCGGGCGGTCGTCGAAGGCCGCGAGGGCGGGCGCGGCGGCGGCGCGGGCGGCGTCGTCGGGGGCGTCGAGGTAGGCGCGGACGGCCGCGTCGAGCGCGGGATCGGCCGCGGGCCTGGCCCCGCCGGCGGCGCCACCGCCCCCTCCCCCGCCGCGGGGCGGATCGGCCATCGCCGCGAGGACGGAGAGCAGGCCGAGGAGGACGCAGACCGGGGCGATGCGGCGGAGAGCGAACATGGCGTCGTGTCCCAATTCAGGCGGAGCCTGCGCCGAAGACGAATCGCAATCGGCCCATCGTTCCGCCTGAAGGCGGAACTACGAACGAGCCGCGTGGCCGGTCTACGAGGCGGGGCGCTGCGGGCGGGCCAGAGGCCTGGGGCGGCGATCAGCGCGGCAGTGCCATGCCCCGCTACCGCCACGCGACGTCAAAGGAGAGTTCCAGGGTCGCGCGCTCCGCGAGCGTGATCTGCTCCTTCTTGATGACCGGGCGGGAGTAGTAGTAGCGCGTGACCACGCCCATGTTCTGATCGCTGCGGTCGATCTCCCAGCCTTCGTGCCAGGCCACCACCTCGTAGACGCCCGGCGGGACGTCGGCGAGCTCGAAGCGACCGGCGGCGTCGGATACGGCGAAGTACGGATGCGGGGCCACGACGATCGAGCCGCTCATCCAGGCGTGGCCGTTGTCGCAGCTCAGCTCGACGAGGCCGGGCTTGGAGAGCACGATCCGGGCGGGCTGCGAGCCGGCGCCCGGCAGGGCAACGTTGGCGGAGACGGCGCCGGTCATGTGTACCGTGTGCAGGACGTCGTCGCTGGAGCGGACTTCGACGGTCTCGCCCCGGGGCACGACCATCACGTGCGGCACGTATTCGCAGGCGCGCTGGTCGAGCCGGTAGACCGTGGGGGGCGGGAAGGGTTTGCCCTTGAAGACGTCGCTCAGGTAGACCACCGCGTCCTTCACGCCCTTGTCCGCGGAGACGTGGAGGCGCGGCAGGAGCTTGAGGGCGCCGTGCCCGCCGCAGGCCTCGGGGTTCTTCCCGATGGGGAGCCAGACCGGGTCGGGGAGCCGGCGCGACCAGGTGACCCGACCGACGACGCGTCCGCCGTTCGGCACCGGGACCACCTCGTACGGCGTGTCGTGGGTTACCGCCTCCGGATCCAAGCAGGCGGGAGCGGGGGTCGGTGGCAGGCCGAACGCCAGCAGAAACGCCAATATGAAGACGCAGGCGAACAGACGGGGAGCCACACGGGGGGATTGTCTCATTGTCGCATTGTCACATTGTCGCATTGAGACCAGCGGGCCACACGGGCGTAGCAAGCCGACGTCTCTGGCAGGGCACATGGGCATGGGCTCGAATGCGATCCGCAGGATCAACAGAGGCGCGCCGCGCTGCGCCCCTGTGGCATCAGGACTTCTAATGAGACAGTGCGACAATGGGACAATGCGACAATCGCAGGGTACGGCCCGTGGCTCCGCCCACGGTGTCGCGCCATCACATGTCCACGAACGTGACGCGGAACACTTCATCGATCGTGGTGACGCCGGCGAGGGCCTTGCGAATCGCGTCGTCGCGGAGCGTGGTCATGCCGCGCTCGCGCGCCTTGGCGCGCACTTCGGGAGTCTGGGCGCCACGCGAAATCAGCCGCTGGACTTCGTCGTCGACCGTCAGGAGCTCGAAGATGCCGGTGCGGCTCTTGTACCCGTTGGTGCAGCGCGGGCAACCCTTGCCGCGGTAGAGCTTGACGGACGCGGGATCGGCGTTCGCCAGGAGCGAGCGCACCATCTCGTCGGGAGCATGGTGCTCCTCGCGGCAATGCGGACAGATCACGCGCACCAGGCGCTGCGCCAGGATGCCGACCAGCGACGCGGTCAGCAGGTAGGGTTCGATCCCCATGTCGATCAATCGCGGAATCGCCGCCGCCGCGGAGTTCGTGTGCAGCGTCGTAAGCACGAGGTGGCCGGTGAGCGCCGCCTGGATCGCGATCTGGGCGGTCTCCTTGTCGCGGACTTCGCCCACCAGGATGATGTTCGGGTCCTGGCGCAGGATCGCGCGCAGCCCGGAGGCGAACGAAAACTCGGGGTGATCGTAGACCTGCCCCTGGTTGACGCCCTCGATCTCCAGTTCGACGGGGTCCTCGAGCGTGACGAGGTTCTTCTCCATCGCCTTGGTGTAGTTGAGGGTGGCGTAGAGCGTGGAGGTCTTGCCGCTACCGGTCGGGCCCGTGACGACCAGCATGCCCTCGGGTTTTTTCAGGAGGCGCATGAATTCGTTGCGCGTCTCCTCCCCCATCCCCAGGTCCTCGATCGACGTCTTGGCGAGGGCCTTGTTGAGGATACGCAGCACCATCTTCTCGCCGTTGATGGTCGGGAAGGAGGAGATGCGCAGGTCGATTTCGCGGTCCTCGAACTTGAGGGTGTGGCGGCCGTCCTGGGGAATGCGCTTCTCCGCGATGTCCATGTTGGCGAGGATCTTGATGCGGTTGACGACCGCGGGCTGGAGGGCCTTGGGGACGCGGCGCTTCTCGCTGAGGATGCCATCGATGCGGTAGCGGACCAGGACCTGCTCGCGCTGCGGCTAGATATGGACGTCGCTGGCCTCGGCGCGGATCGCCTCCTCGAGGATCAGGTGGACGAGCTTGGAGATCGCCCGATCCTCGCTCTCCTCCTCGCCCTTCTCCTCCCCCTTGGGGATGCCGACCCGGACGGTCTCCAGGAGCGCGTTCCGGGAGAGTTCGTCTTCCGGCTCGGTCGCGGGATAGTGCTTCTGGATCGCCTTGAGGATGTCTTCGCGGGCGGCGAGCATGACCTCGATATTGCAGTAGGTGTAGAACTCCATCTCCTGGATGAACTGGAAATTCCCCGGGTCGGTCATCGCGACCACGAGCTTCTTGGTCTCGCGAAAATAAAACACGGGGATGGCGCACCAGAGGAGGGCCTTGGAGCGCGGGAAGAGGGCGAGGGTGTCCTTGGCGAGGTCGTACTTCTCGAGGTCGATCCACGGGGTATTGAGCTGTTCGCTGAGGGTTTCGATGAACTTGTCGGGGGGGACGAGGCCGCGGGTGGTGACGATTTCGCCGAGTTTCTGGCGGGTCTGTTTCTGGATTTCGAGGGCGGCGAGGAGGTCGTTCTGGGAGAGGATGCCGCGTTCGACGCAGAGTTCGCCGATCTTCTTGACGGTGGTCTTGGCGCCGCGGCGGGTGCCGGAGTCGGGGCGGGCCTCGCGGAAGGTGAGGACGGCCTTGGCGATGTGGATGACGTCGCCGTCGCGCAGGGGGTGGTTGGCGACCTTGACGCCGTTGACGTAGACGCCGTTGCGGCTGTTGAGGTCGCGCAGCACCCAGGCCGCGCCTTCGCGGACGATCTGGCAGTGTTTGCGCGAGACGTCGATGTCCTTGAGGAAGACGGCGTTGGCCTCGGAGCGGCCGACGTCGTTGATCGCGTCCTTGATCTCGTAGGCACGTTCGTGTCCCATTTCGGACACGTGGATGAAGGGCATCGGGGATTCTCCTGGCGTATCGGGCAGAGCGCCGGGTCGCCGCTACAGACCGGAATAGGTGACGCGCACGACCTCTTCGAGGCTGGTGACGCCGGTCACCGCCTTCTGGATCGCGTCCTCGCGCAGGGTGACCATCCCGCGCTCCTGCGCCTTGTGGCGGATTTCGCCGGCCGGGGCGTTCTGGGCGATCAGGCGATTGATCTCCTCGTCGCCGGGGAGGAACTCGAAGATTCCGGTCCTTCCCCGATATCCCAGGTGGCAGGCCTCGCACCCGGCGGGCAGGTAGAAGGACATGCCGCTGGTGTCGGTCTTGCCGAAGACCTGCGCGAGGATCTCGGGGGCAGGCCGGCCGCGCCGCCGGCATTTGGGGCAGAGGATGCGGACCAGCCGCTGCGAGAGGACGCCGACGACGGAGGCGGTGAGCAGATAGGGCTGCACGCCCATGTCCACCAGGCGCGGGAAGGCGCCGGCGGAGGAATTGGAGTGCAGGGTGGAAAGGACCATGTGCCCGGTGAGCGCCGACTGGATGGCCGTGCGCGCCGTCTCCTCGTCGCGGATTTCGCCGACCAGGAGCACGTTCGGATCCTGGCGCAGCGCGGCGCGCAGGCCGGAGGCGAAGGTGAAGCGCGGATGGTCGTAGACCTGGGCCTGGTTGACGCCCTCGATCTCGAGTTCGACCGGGTCCTCCAGGGTGACCAGGGATTTCTCTTCGCTGCACAACTGGTGAATGACGGTATAGAGGGTGGAGGTCTTGCCGCTGCCGGTGGGCCCGACGACCAGGACCAGGCCCTCGGGCCGATGGAGGATCGCCGAGAAGGCCAGACGCACTTCGTCGGACATGCCGAGCTCGTCGAGCCCGCTGCGGCCCATCAGCTTCGACAGGATGCGCAGCACGACCTTCTCGCCCAGCGTGGTCGGGAAGGTGGAGACGCGCAGGTCGGTTTCGACGCCCTGGAAGGCGACGCCGGCGCGACCGTCCTGGGGGAAGCGACGTTCCGCGATATCGAGGCGCGAGAGGATCTTGATGCGGTTGACGATCATCGGGTAGAGCGCGCGCGGCATGCGGCGCACGGTCTGGAGGATGCCGTCGATGCGGTAGCGCACGCGGGCCTCGACGCGGCCGGGCTCGATGTGGATGTCGCTGGCCCCGACGCGGATCGCCTCCTCGATGATGGCGCTGACCAGTTTGGAGAGCGCGCGCTCGGCGTCCGGGCTGGGCTCCGCTTCCGGCGCCGGCGCCGCCCGCTGCTCCGCTTCGGCGAGGGCGCGCAGCGACAGGTCCTCCGTGGTCTCCCGGCGCTCCGGATGGTACTTCTCGATCGCGGCCTTGATGTCCTCGCGCGGGGCGAGCATCGGCTCGATGTTGCAGTAGGTCAGGAACTCCATCTCCTGGATATCCTGCATACGCCCCGGGTCCGCCATCGCGACGGTCAGCTTGCGCGCTTCGCGGTAGTGGAAGACCGGGAGCGCGCACCACGCGAGCGCCTTCTCCTTCGAGAAGAGGGCGACGGTCTCCGCGTCGAGGTGGTACTTGGCCAGATCGATCCAGGGAGCGTTGAGCTGCTGGCCGAGGACCTCCATGAGCTGGGGCTTGGAGACGTAGCCCTTGCCGACCAGGATGTCGCCGATCTTGCCCTTGCTTTGGCGCTGCTCCGCGAGGGCGTCCCGGAGCTCCTCTTCCTTGAGGTAGCCGCGCTCGACGCACAGTTCGCCGACTTTTTTTTGCGTGGTGCGGACGTGGGGCAGGACGGGGAGGACGTTGCGGTCGAGGAAGGCGACGACGGCCTTGCCGACCTGGATGACGTCGCCGTCCTTGAGGCGGGTGCGTTCGCCGGCCTGGGCGCCGTTGACGAGGACGCCGTTGGCGGAGTAGTCCTGGAGGAAGTAGGCGTCGCCGTCCTTCTGCACCGAGCAGTGGCGGCGGGAGACCTCGATGTGTTTGAGGAAGATCTCGTTGGTCTCGTCGCGGCCGATGTTGACGATGGCGCTGCCGACCGGGTAGACGCGCTCGTGGCCGAGCTCGGAGACGTAGAGGACCGGCGAACCCGGCATGCTCCCCCCTGCAGGTTCAACAGGCGGCGATCGTGGGGCCGCGAGGGACGGCGAGCGGCCCGGAAGGGCGCACCCGGCGTCGCGCAGCGACATTCTAGCGGAGGGGCGCGGCGGGCGTCAACAAGCAGGAGTGCCCGGGGGAACGCGCGGCCGGCGGGGCGGGCCGGCGATTACAGCTCGGGCACATCCCGCAGGAGGTGCGCGAAACCCACCGCGCGCACGCGGGGCGCGAGGGCGAAGGTCGCGTCCCCCGGATAGATCACGTCCAGGGAGTCGAGCCGCAGGTCGGCCAGGGCGCTCCTCATCGACGGCGTCAGCGCGGGCGCGGAGCTGCGCTTGAATTCGAACCCGCGGCGGCGCCCGCCGCGCGAGACGAAGAGGTCCAGCTCGGCGCCGCCGTGCGTGGCCCAGAACCAGGTCTCTTCCGGTCGGGCTCCGAGGCGACGGACGATCGCGTCGAGCGCGAAGCCCTCCCAGGAGGCGCCGACTTTGGGATGCCGGTCCAGGTCTTCGCCGGTCTCCAGACCCAGGAGCGCGTGCAGGAGACCGCTGTCGCGGAGGTAGATTTTCGGCGACTTGACCTGGCGCTTGCCCAGATTCTCGTGCCACGGCGGGAGCTGCCGGACAACGAAGGCCGATGCGAGCAGGTCGAGGTAGCGCCGGACGGTGACGTCGGAGACGCCGAAGGCGCGCGCCAGTTCGGACGAATTCAGGATCTGCGCGTGGTAGTGAGCAAGCATGGACCAGAAGCGCGCGAGCGTGGCGGAGGCGGTGGTCACGCCCAGGCCGGGCAAGTCGCGCTCGAGAAAGGTGCGCACGAAGTGGCGGCGCCACTCGCTGCTCTCGGCGCCGGTGCGCGCGAGGAAGGAGCGGGGGAAGCCGCCGCGCAGCCACAGCCGGGCGGCCGAGTCGGGTCCGACTTCGTCCAGCGCGAGCCCGCCGAGCTCGTGGAAGGCGATGCGTCCGGCCAGGGACTCGGAGCTCTGGCGCAGGAGCGGCGGGGAAGCGCTGCCGAGCACGAGGAAGCGGGCGGGGGGGCCGCGGCGATCGGCGAGCACGCGCAGGAACGGGAACAGGTCGGGCCGCCGTTGGATCTCGTCGAGCACGACCAGCCCGCGCAGGTCCTGGAGGGCGAGCCCCGGGTCGGCGAGGCGGGCGAGGTCGGCGGGATCTTCGAGGTCGAAGCGGGTGCTGGGGCCGCGCCAGCCCTCCGCCACCGCGAGCGCGAGCGTGGTCTTGCCGACCTGGCGCGGGCCCAGAAGACCCACGACCGGGTAGCTGCGGAGCAGGCGGCGCAACTCGCGCAGGTGGGAAAGTCGATCGATCATGCCCCGGAGGATACCTTGAAAATTCGAAGCTGCCAATCGAAATTTCAAGGTGGCGTCCACCCCGCGCCGGGAGCGACACCCTCCGCCAAGGCGAACACCGCGGCGCAGTCCCAGGGCGCCTGAATGTGCTCGGGTCTCGCTACCGGATGACCTGGCGGCTTCCCAGCGGCGCAGCCCCCCATCGCGGCGGCCCCGGGCGGGCCGGTACGGGTCGCTTCCCGGCTCACGTCTTGCGTGCGGGCGCCGCCTCCCATTCCGCGTCTGTGGGGCTCAGCGGCGGGACCGGAGGGATCGAGTAATCCACGACCCGATCGAAGCGATTCCGTTCATCGGCGAGCGCCGGCGCGTGCGCAAGGTCGAGCTCCACATCCGCGTCAGGTCGCTTGAGCGGGATCCTGATCCTGGGGAGCGGGTCGCGGAGGTTCCACACCCGCGCCCAGCCGTGCGGAGGCTCCCACCCCCGGAACCAACAGGCTCGGTAGGCCCGCTCAGGCAGATCCCCCGTAAAGGGCGTGCGCCGACCGGCGCGGCGACGGACCACAGGTGCAGGCGTCCAGGAAGCGTGCGAAGGCGATCTGGTTCTCGCGGTTCTCGTAGATGTCGGGAATCCGCAGCTTGGGCTTCCAGAGAAAGGCGTGGTCGGCGCCCTTGAAGATCTGCCGCTGCTCAGCAATCGAGCCGACGACGGTTTCGAGCGTGGAACCCTTGTACGCGCAGCCGAAGGTACCGGCCTCGATGTCGCGGACCACCTCACCGATGCCGCGCCGGATCGCCCGGAAGTTCTTGAGCCGCTCCTCCCAGACGAACCACGACCGGTAGGTCCCCCCGGAGTCCTCGCGCCAGCGTGTGATCAGCGTGGTCAGACCATCCAGGCCCATGCGCACCTCCATCTGATGAGCAGCCATGCGATCGGCTGCAAGGCCCCCATGCCGGATCTCCTCGGTGGAGAATCCGCGCCGCGCCGCAGAACATCTTGTCCAGACGCGGCGCGGCGATTGGGGATCGTTCCGCCGACTACCCCAGCAGGTGTACCCCGATCCGTCCACAGCGTCAAGAAAGGAGGATCGCGGACGACCACCGCCCGAGAGGTTCACCCTGCGAGTGCGGAGTTCGGATTCGGAGGTGACGCGGTGAATCCCGCAGTTAGATCGAACTTCGAGATCGGTATCGTGTCTTTGGGAAACCCTCGGGGTGGACGCGAGGGGGGCAGGGAGCCGCGCGCATCGCTTCGGCGCCCCGGAAGCAACGAGGATCCTCAGGTTGACGCCCGCCTTGGCTGCAATGTAGAATGGAGCGGACAGGCAAGTTTCCGGCGTTCCCAGGCAGAGGACTCGAAGCGATGCCCAGAGTCAAGATCCGCCGCGTCCACCTGCGCGGCTTCCAACAATTCGGCGATACTGAGCTGGACTTCACTGATGCCACTGACGCGACGTCGGACCGCATCTGCTTGATTGGGCCCAACGGCACAGGGAAGTCGACCATCCTCAGGCTTCTGGACCGTTTCCTGAGTGGCCAAAACTGCTGGCCCGACAAAACGGGTAGGCTCAGGATCACGCTGGACAAGGGAGACCAGCGAGTGGCGTTTGTCTCGATTCCGGAATTGGGCATCGCCTCGGGCTGGTTTGATGTCACAAGCGTTGCGGACGAGGGACGGCCCCTGCTCGAGTGTACATCTGGGGACGAATTCCACCGGATGGCGCGCGATCGATATCGGCCCATGAGCGTGCCCATGATCAGCCAATTCCTGCCGCTTCAGGCCGGCTCCGACTTGGTTGTCTATTCGCCGGCGGAGATGGACTCCGAGGGACAGGGTGCTCCCTCTAGTAGAGTCAATGGCGTTCCCCAAACGAATTTGGACCAGGCCCTGGGTCTATTCAGGGCGTTCCATCTGCGGCATCTCGTCTCCGACCGAAACACAGCCGAGATGTGGCGAGTGCTCGTCTACTTGGTCAAGAAACGCGAAAACGATCGTCAGGAATTCGAGACTCGCCCGGAGAGCCTGAGCAAGACCAAGTCCGCGCTTATTGAACACTTTGAACAAACCAATCCGCCGGTACTCGATAATCTGGCGGAGCTCTGGAATCGGATCCTGAAGCCGCTGGGATTGTACTTTGATTCGGAGGGTGCGCGGCTTCCGGTTCAACTTGCCGACAATCTGGTCGCCCACATCCGAGCCTGTTCAACCAAAACGCAGATCGAGTACGCTCGGTTGAGTACCGGAGTCCGCGCTTTTCTGTTCCGCGTTGGCCACCTCTACCTGCTGTATTTTGGGCGGAGCGTCCGCAGCGGCTTCGTACTGATCGACGAGCCTGAGAACAGCCTGTTTCCGGACTTCCTGTTCGAGCTCATGGAGACGTACGAGCGGATCCTGACACCCCAGTCGGGGAAGACCTCCACGCAGTTGTTCATGGCCACGCACAATCCGATCGTGGCAGCACAGTTCGAGCCGCATGAACGCATCGTTCTCGAGTGGGACGACAGCGGCCACGTCGTCGCCCACCACGGGGTGTCGCCCAAGGGCGATGATCCGAATGACCTGTTGCTCCGTGACTTCCACCTGCCGCAAGTATTGGGTCCGGCGGGGAGAGCACGCTGGCGGCAGTACCAGCAGTTGCGGAAGGATCTGCGGAGCTCCACGGGAGAGCGCAAACAGGAACTCGCAGCGCAGGCGGCCGAGATCGCCCGTCAGTACAGGTTCACGCCGGATCAGTCGTGAAGTTTCTCGCGAAGTCCGCGACCTCGCCCGCGGCGAGATCCGGCCTGGTCTACAGCATCGCCGGGCACAACGAGCGGCTCCGCGCCTTGCTCCTGGAGGAGCAGCGTGGTTTCTGTGCCTACACCGAGAAGGTCGTGACCCCGCTCGACACCTGCGCCGTGGAGCACTTTGACAGGGCCAAGAAGGGTACCGCCTCGGACGGATACTACAACTACTACGCGGTGCTCCAGTCCGCAAATCAGCGGAAGCGCGGCAAGGAAACGCAGTACCGCGGAGCGGCGTTCTTCGGCAGCCTCTTCTTTCAGGCGCCCGGCGGCTTCACCCGGCGAATACGGTTCGTACCTGATGACTTTGCATACGAGGAGATCGACGCCGGCGACGAAGAGGCCCGAAGTCTCATCGACTACCTGGGGCTGAACGATCATCCTCTCGTCGAGGCGCGCAGAAGCCACCTGGCCGTGCTCGGGGATCTGTTTGACGGGATGGACGAACGCGAGCGGCTTGCGTTTCTGGCGACGAACCGGCTGCAGTTGTCCTATCCAACCGCTCTCGAGGCGGTACTGAACCTGCGGCTTGAGCGCATCCTTGATCCCGACGCAAGGGCGGGTTCAAGCAGTGGGACCCGGGCCACGGATGGATCGTCAACCGTGACCTAGCCGCACATCTCGGAGGGCGTTGGGAGGACTGACCGGTTCGGCGTGCAAAGTAGTCATGAATCCGAACTCACCTCCGGACTCACCCCGAGTTTAGCCCGCACCGGAACCCGCCCGTGGGAATCAGAGCAATCCCCACCCGCGCGTCGTCCGACGCCGCCGCCGGGCCCACGCCCACGCCTACGCTCCCGACCGCGCCCGCCACCGCCACCGCGACCAGGGCCGGCATGAAGCGCGACCTCGCGCGCCGAAAGAGCCTCTACCTGGTCGTGCGGGAGGTAGCCCTCGCGACCAAATCAGCCCCCTCCTCACGCGTCCTTCGCACAGCGGAACCCCAGCGTACAAGTCCGGAACTCCGGCTCGTACGCGTAGCGCCGCGCGCAGCGCACTGAGGTGGGGAGATTCGCCGGACTCCCGCCGTGCACCACGCGCTCGCGCCCGGCCGCCGGATCGCCCGGGTCCTCGGCCGGCGCGCCTTCGAATCCTCCGCACCGTCAGGACCTGAGGCGCGAGGGAGGCAGACCGACGGTGCGGCCGGCAGCAACAACAGACCTGCACCCGAACCGCGCGGGTGCATGTCCGGTATTGCGCAACGACGACTGAACCACAGAGGCACAGAGACACAGAGACGACGGGAACGAGGAGCAGGCCGTTCCGCGCCAAGGCGCGTGGC
>JACRIP010000340.1 GCA_016220045.1 Planctomycetota bacterium | reverse complement strand
TCCCGCAGGTCGGATTCGAGCGTGGTCGTGACCGACTGGAGCTCCTGGCGGGTCAGCAGGACGCGATCATGGAAGACGAGGCGTTCGCGACGCGCGCCTTTGGCCTGAGGTTGCGGCAGGCGGAGGACGTGCAGCTCGCCGCCGCAGCGGATGGTCAGGAGCTCGGTGGGCGCGTCGGGCGCGGCTGCGGCGGCCACCGCCGCCTCCCCGGTCGCCGCCGGGTGCGCGGGGCCGCGCAGGAAGGCCGTGTCCGTCCCGCGCAGCAGCACCCGCACCGATTCGCGGAGGTGATACTCCTCGAGGTCGATCTTCCCCTCCAGCCGCGTGCCGCTGACCTCCATCGCCTCGCGCTCCACCAGGACCGCAAGCGGGCAGGATACGGTCTTTTCCTGAAAGCGGGCCGTGGCCAGCTCGGTGGCCATGCGCGTGCCGTCCGAGACCTCCACGTGCACGCCGCTCTCCAGGACCGCGGTGTGCTCCTTGCGATCGAGCTTGCCGCGCCCGCCCGAGAAGGCCACGCTCGTCCGCTCCTTCGCGCCGCCGGCCGCGGACTCCTTCGACGGACGCCCGAACCAGGTCACGCGCGGGTCTTCCAGGTCGGCGCGCTCCTCGCCGTAGACGTCGGCCGCCTTCCCGCGCGCCTCGTAGATCAGCTCGTCCTGCTCGTAGCGCGGCAGGTAGTAGTTCTCGATACGCGCGCGCACGACCTGCTTGCCGGGTTCGACCTGGGAGGGCACGGTCACCGGGCGGGAGACCGGCCGCACCACGAGCGTGGGACGCTGAGGGTCCGGCGTCTTGCGCGCGCCATATAGCAGCGCCGCCGTGCCGAGGAGGAGGAAGAGGAGCGCCAGCTTCTTCACTCGCCCCCCCTCGGGCGCGCCGCGCCGTTCGTGCGCCGCGCGGCCGCCACGGCGCGCGCGCCGTCCGCGCCCAGGTAGCGCTCCAGGATCGCCGCCCACTTGCCCTGCGCCGCCAGCACTTTCTCCGCGACTTCGCGGATCGCGCCATGGCCGCCGGGCGCCCGCGTCACGTAGCACGCGAAGGCCTTGACCTCGGCGCGCGCGTTGGCGACGGCCACCGGCAGGCCGACCCGGCGCATCACCGGCACGTCCGCGAGATCGTCGCCCAGGTAGCAGATCTCCTCGGGTGGAATCCCGAGGCGCGCGACCAGTTTCTCCAGGGCCTCCAGCTTGCGGGGGAAGGGCTGCTGGTAGACCAGGTCGATCTTGAGCTCGCGCGCGCGATGGAGCACGGCGCGCGAACGGCGGCCGGTGATCACGGCGGTGCGCAGGCCGGACTGGACCAGGTAGGCGATGCCGGCGCCGTCCTGGGAATTGAAGCCCTTGGTATCGACGCGATGGTCGTCGAGGTAGATCCGCCCGTCGGTCATCACGCCGTCCACGTCGAAGGCAACGCACCGCACCGTGGACCAGGGCGCACGGGCGGAGGCGCGGGTGGGGGTGCGGGTGCCGGCGGGGGTGCGGGTGCGGGGCATGGAGAGCGTCTCGAAAAAGCAAACGGAAGCCGCGTGCGAGAGTGCGCGCCTACCCCCACCCCGACCCTCCCCCACTGCGGTGGGGGAGGGGGACGGTGCGAGTGCGACGGGGCGGTCGGTGCCGCGGTCCACCCCGACCCTCCCCCGCTGCGGTGGGGGAGGGGAACGGTGCGAGTGCGGGAGGCGAGGGTGGCGCGGACATCCCCCCACCCCTGCCCTCCCCCGCTGCGGCGGGGGAGGGGGACGGTGCGAGTGCGACGGGGCGCTCGGCGACGCGGGGCCTAGACCAGCCCAACCTCCAGCAAGTCCTGCACGTCGAGCATGCCCACCGGACGGCCGGCTTCGTCGACCACGGGCAGTTCGTCGATGCGGCGTTCCTTGAGCAATCGCAAGGCTTCGGAGGCCAGGCGTTCCGGCCGAATCGTCACCGGGGTGCGGGTCATGACCTCACTCACCGGCCGGCGCAGCAGATCGGTCGTGGACTCGAGATGCCGGCGCAGGTCGCCGTCGGTGAAGACGCCCGCCAGCCGACCCGCCGGATCGACCACCGAGATCGCGCCGGCGCGCGCGCGCGTCACCGCGAAGAGCACCTGCTGCACCGTCTGGTCGAGGGCGACCACCGGGTTGCGCTCGCCGGTGCGCATGATCTCGCCGACCTTGAGCAGCCGACGGCCGAGATCGCCGCCGGGATGGAAAAAGGCGTACTGCTCCTGGTCGAAGCCGCGCTCCTTCTGGACGCAGAGCGCGAGCGCGTCGCCGATGGCGAGAAAGGCGGTGGTGCTCGCGGTCGGCGCCAGGCCCATCGGACAGGCCTCGGGGATAGGCCCGAGATCGAGCAGCACGTCGCAGGTGCGCGCGAGCGTGCTCTTGCCGTTGCCGGTGATGCCGAGGATCGACGCGCCGATCTTGCGCAGGAGCGGCAGGAGCCGCACGATTTCGTCGGTCTCGCCGCTGTTCGACAGCGCCACGACCACGTCCTCCTTCACCACCCGTCCGAGGTCGCCGTGGTAGGCCTCCGCCGGATGCAGGAAGAGCGAGGGCGTGCCGGTCGAGGAGAGGGTGGCGGAGAGCTTGCGCCCGATGATCCCGGGCTTGCCCATCCCGGTCACGACCACGCGGCCCGTGCAGTCGCCCACCAGGCGCACGGCGCGCAAGAAGCTCTCGTCCAGGCGCTCGACGAGCGACAGGACCGCCTGGGCCTCGATGCGCAGGATCTCGCGGGCGTATTCCAGGTCCATCGTGCGTGCGCGCTCCGCGGCTCGGCCGGCGCAGGTGGCCCCGCGCCGGCCGGCCGACCGGGATTCCGGCCTGGTTCAATCCGGGGTACTACTCTCGGCCCACTCAGGGGGAGCAAAACGGGGACATGACCTGAATTCCTGAGCGGGCTTGCCACCATCGGGGGACGTCGCTGGAATCCAGGATCGTGTCCCCGTCTTGCGGCCGAGTTGAACCGGGCCGGGACTACTTCGTGCGCTTGATGATGTGGAAGCCGAAGGGCGTCTCGACCACGCCCGAGACCTGTCCGGGCTCGAGCGCGAACGCCGCCTTCTCGAACTCCGGCGTCATCTGGCCGGGGCCGAACTTCCCGAGGTCGCCGCCCTGGGCCTTCGACGGACAGTCGGAGATCTCGCCGGCTACCTTGGCGAAGTCCTCGCCGCCCTGGAGGCGCTTGAGCAGTTCGTCGATCTGCCGGCGCGCGTCCTCCTTGGAGCGGGTGATGGTCTCGGGCGCGCGCATCGAGCCCTTGTACATCAGCAGGATATGGCTGGCGTAGACCGACTTCGGTGTGGCGAGGCGCATAATCACGTGGTATCCGAAGGGGGTTTCCACAATGTCGGACACGTCGTCGACCTTGAGCCCAAAGACGGCTTTTTCGAATTCCGGCACCATGCTGCCGCGGCCGAAGACGCCGAGGTTGCCGCCCTGTTCCTTGGAGGGGCAGTCGGAGAACTGGCGGGCGAGATCGGCGAACTTCTCGCCGGCCTTGAGGCGGGTTGCGATCTCCTGGAGAAGCTTGAGCGCTTCCTCCTTGGTGCGCGTGACGGACTCGGGCGCGCGCATCGAGCCCTTGTACATGAGCAGGATGTGCGCGGCGGAGATTTCCTCCAGGACGAGGCGGGTGAAGATGTGGAACGCCACGGGGGTTTCGACGAGGTCGGAGACCTGGCCGATTTCCATGCCGAAGACGGCGCGGCCGATCATGGGCGGGACGCCGTTGCGTTCGAGCTTGCCGACCTGGCCGCCGCGTTCGGCGGACATCTTGTCATCGGAGTACTTGCGGGCGAGGGCGGCGAAATCGGCGCCCTTGGCGCGCGCTTCGGCGAGGACCTGGCCGGCGAGGGTTTGGGCCTCCTCCCGGGTACGGGTGACGCCGGGCAGGGGCTCAGGCCCGCCGGGCTGGGCGGAGGGATCGAACTTGAAGGCGATCATGATGTGGGCCGCGGCGACGGCGTCGGGCGCATCGGTCGGCGGCGTCGGGAGCTTGGCAGGGTCCGGTTCGAGTGCCGGAGCGGCGGCGGGAGCGGGCGCCGGGTCGGCGGGCTGCGGCGCCGCCGGGGGCGCGACCGGCGGGACGGGGTCCGCGGGCGGAGCGGCGGCGCCCTCCGGGGCGGGGGCCGGAACCGGGGCGGGAACGTCGTCGGCAAAGGCGACGGCGGGGAGAAGAACCGACAGCATCAGCGCGGCAAACGGGACGAACAAGCGCACAGAATCTCCTCCTTGGGCGAACGGCCCTACGGTTGGGATCGGAATGCCGCGTGCCGCAGGGGGCAAGCGGAAACCGGGGAGGATAGCATGGTGGCCGGCGCAAGGCAATGGAATAGGTGGCCGCGCGGCGCTCGGGGGCGGTCGCTCCGGCCGGCGCCGACTACTCTTCCGCGTCCGACTCCGATTCATCCCCGCCGGACCCGTCCGCCGCGCCCCGCAGGGCCGACGAGGCGGGGTGCGCGAACACCGGTTCATCCGCCCGCCGCGGCAGCCACATCTCCACCAGCGGCAGCAACGTGACCGCCAGGAAGGAGATCGTCAGCACCCAACCGCTCGCGGCCAGAAACCAGGCGTTCGCCGCGCTGTAGTAGGTCGTCAGCCAGGGGCCAGCCAGCACGCACGCCGCCGATCCGAAGCACGTCAGGTATAGCCCGCACTTCAAGCGCTCGGAAATGCGGCAGAGCGCCGCGAGATGGCACAGGATGAAGAGCAGCATGGGCATCGAGAAGGCGTGGGGATGGGTGCTCGCGATCAGCTCGGTGCGCGTCTTCGCGAACACCATCTTTTCCTCATCCCCCTGGTAGTAGCGCTGGATGCCCTCGATCTGGAGGCCGGTACGGTCATGGAAGTAGAGCAGGGCCACGACGTAACCGGCCAGGGTGGAGAGCAGAAAGCAGGTGAGGAGCACCTTGGTGCTGAGGGAGGCTGCGCGCAGACTGAACGAGGGCATCCGGTAGTATTGGGTCATCGCGGCCGTCGCAAAGGGTGCCGGAAGGGCAAAGTCGGTGAGCAGGCGGGGCGGACCCCCGTGTCCGCCCCGGGGTGGTCGGGCCGGCCGCGATTGCGACACCCTCTCATCGGCCGGTCTCGGTCAGGACTCCCGCGCGCTCCACGCCGGCGAGCTCCCCGGTCGCATCCAGCGGAGCGAAGATCGCCCCGGCGCCTGGGTAGTGGCGCGCGAGCAGCGCCCGTCCGCGCTCGACGCCGAGCACGAAGAGCGCGGTGGACAGCGCGTCCGCCTCGGCGGCCGTCGGGGCCACGACGGTCACCGCCGCGAGTCCGCGCGCCGGCCAGCCGGTCCGCGGGTCCAGGATATGACCGTAGCGCACGCCGTCCTGGAGGAAGAACTTCTCATAGTCACCCGAGCTGGAAACGGCCCCGCCGGCCAGCCGGAGGGTGGCTAGGGTGGACTCCGGATCGCGGGGGTGCTGCACGTGCACCGTCCACCCGCCCGCCGGCGCCTCCAGCCCGGGCGGCGGGGGTCCGAACACCCGCAGGTTGCCCGAGAAGTTCACCATCCCGGCGGTCGCCCCGGCGGCGCGCAGCACCGCCACGGCGCGGTCCACCGCCCACCCCTTGCCGATCCCGCCCAGGTCGATCTCGCTGCCCTCCCCCTCCAGGCGCAAACTTCGCAGGCTCGGGTCCAGAAGGAGGCGGCGCCACCCCACGCGCGCGCGCGCCGCCGTGATCGCCTCCGCCGCCGGCACCCGCGTACCCTCGCCGATGAATCCCCACAACCGGACCAGCGGCCCGACCGTAGGATCAAAGGCGCCATCGGACTCTTCCGCGACCCGGCGCGCCAGGGCGAGCGCGCCGAAGAGGTCGGCCGAGAGCGGCACCGGCTCGCGGCGCGCGCGCGGCACGGCCCGGACCAGCTCGCTGTCGGCGCGCCACAGGCTCATCGCCGCCTCCAGCCGCTCCACCTCGCCAAACGCGCGCTCGACGGCCGCCTGCGCCGCGGCGGCCGGCAGCCCGTCCACCGTGATCGTCAGGAGCGTCCCCATCGCGGTCCGCGCCCGCGTGAACGGCCCGCTTCCCGCCGGCGTAGAGATGCTGCGCGATGGGGCCAACACCCGAGAGGGTTTCTCCGCGGCCCGCCGCTCCGCCTCCCCGTCCGGCGGCGGCGGCGGCGGGTGCAGCACGAAATGGTCGACGACGGCGAGGACCTTCTTGACCCCGGCGCAGATCGCCCGGACCGACATCGTCGCGCCCGTGATATTGAGAATGTCCCGGTTGATCCGGATCGGGTCCTCGACCGTCTTGCCCACGAGCTGCCGGTTGAACCGCTTGTGCGCGACCTCGCCTCCGCGCCCCTCGCGGTAAACCAGGACGGCGATGTCCAGCACGCGGCCTTCCGGCGAGACCGCCACGATGAAATCGAACGGCTTGAACTTGCCGACCTCGCTGGTGATGACCGCGTGGGCGTAGGTCTGCCCCTTTTGCGTTCCCGTATGGATCGTGAAGGCCGACTCGGCCAGCCGGCGCCCGGTCCGGCGCTCCAGGGCGGAACGGTCCGCCTCCGACAGCGTCCAGGTGCGGCCGGCGATCGGTTCGTCACACCCGGGGAGCACCAGCCGGACCGCCTTCTCCGGCGTGAGGTACACGGTCGTCTCGCCGTCGGTCGTCTGCGCCGAGACGGCACCGCAGGGGACCGCCGCCGCCCAGGCCAGAATCGCCAGGACGAGGTGCGCCCGAACTACCGCTCTTCCCCGTCCACGGGCCGCGCGCGCTGCCACGCAAGTGCTCCTTCGCTGCGGGTCTAGAAGTAGGACGCGACGCTGAAGAGAAAGGCGTCGGCGTCGTCCCGCTCGACCTTGTTCGGGCCGAAGCCGTGGTTGAACTGGTAGTCGAACTTGATCACGGAGTCCTCATTGTAGCGGTAGTTGAGACCGAGCGTGGCCCGATTCATCCGCCGGCCGTCCAGGTCGTTCTCCTCCCAGCGGCCGACCAGCGTGAAGGTCGAGTCCGCGGTGAAGACCGACGGTACCCAGCGGGTCAGGAATTCGGGCAGGAAATGGTAGTTGGCCTGGACGTAGTAGCCCCAGAAGTCGTCGGGCACCGGGCGCGACTCGGCGAAGCGGTCCCGATCGATCGCGGCGTAGGCGAACTCGCCCAGGACCTCGAACGGTCCGGACTGCCACGCCGCGTCGAGTGCCGAGATGCTCAGCCAGTTGTCATGGCCCTCGTCGTACCGGCCGTTGTGGGAGGAGAGCCCGACCTC
>JACRIP010000330.1 GCA_016220045.1 Planctomycetota bacterium | reverse complement strand
TCGGATCTCGTACTCGTACTCGTACTCGAATGCCCAGTGCGTTCGAGTACGAGTACGAGTACGAGATCCGAGGACGACGGAGGCCAGGCTGCCGCCAAGGTACGCCCGCCGTAGCGGCACAGTACTCTGCGTCGCCGGTGTGGAGATCGAGGGGACAAGCGCGTCGGCACTACCGGACATGCACCTGCACCCCGCTTTCCCCTTGACCTGGGCGCCGTCCCTGCGTATACTTCTTGGTATTGAGTCCCAATACCAAGTGTCGGGCGGGAGTATGGAGGCCAGCGCATCCGAAAGCGGCCTGTTCCGGAGGTTTCTGGAGAAGCGCGGGCTGCGCGTGACGACGACGCGCATGGCGATCGCCGGGATCGTGTTCGCCACGCACCAGCACTTCACTCCGGACCAGTTGGCGGAGTGGGTGCGCAAGCGCGATCCCACGACCGGCCGGATGACCGTCTATCGTACCCTCGGCCTCCTGGTCGAGAGCGAGTTGGTGGAGTCGCTCACGCTCGGGAAAGGCCGCAACTACTATGAGCATACGGTCGGCCACGGCCACCACCACCACATGATCTGTCTGCGCTGCGGACGCATCCAGGAGTTCTCGCACCCGCTGCTCGACCAGCTCCCGCGCCGCATCGCCCGCGAGCGCGGATTCGCCGCGACCTCCCACTCGATCCGCATCCACGGCGTCTGCGCCGACTGCGGGGCGGGCGGCGGTCGGAAGCGGCGCCGGAACCCCGGCCCTGGTCATCAGGAAAAGACCCCAGTCACCGAATCGTGAAAAGCGCCGTCCCCGCGGTCCGCCCTGCGGCCCGCCCCGACCCGGACGACGCGCATGCGGAGCCAGCCTATGGCCAGCCTCCTCAACCGTCACATCCGCCTCACCCGCACCCTGCACATCGACCTGAAGGCGCAGGCCTTCCTCCTCTTCGCCATCGTGGCGGTCGTGCTCTACGCGGTCTTCTTCTCGACCACTCCCGCCGTCCACGACTTCTTCCACGAGATCCGCCACTCGATGATGATCATTCCCTGCCACTGATCCGGCAACGCCCCGGGACTTGCGCGACCGCAATCTCCCGCTATAATGCCTGCCTTCCTCCTGCCGCTCCTCCCGCGCGGCCGATCCTCCAGCACGCACCTGCAAGGACTCTTCCGATGAGCGCCCCAGCCCCCGTCCCCTCGGCCGTGGCCGAGGCCGACGTCCTCAGCGCCCTCTCGGCCGTCATGGACCCCGACCTGCACCGCAACATCGTGGAGCTGGGCTTCGTCAAGAAGGTCACGATCGGCGACGGCAAGGTCTCCGTCGTCATCTAGCTCACCACGCCCGCCTGCCCGGTCAAGGAGCAACTGCGCGGGCAGGCGGCCGACGTCATCGGGCGCCTGCCGGGCGTCCGCGCCGTCGACGTGCAGATGACCGCCAACGTGCGCCAGTCGGGCTTCCAGGGCAAGCGCGCCGATTTGCTGCCCCAGGTCCGGAACATCATCGTGGTCGCCAGCGGCAAAGGCGGCGTTGGCAAGTCCACCGTCAGCGCGAATCTCGCCCTCGCCCTCGCCCACACCGGCGCCAAGGTCGGCCTGATGGACGCCGACGTCTACGGGCCCAGCATCCCCCTCATCCTCGGCGTGACCGACCGACCCGAGGTCGTGAACGACACCACGATCCTCCCCGTGCTCCAGCACAACCTCAAGGTCATCTCCATGGCCTTCTTCATGCGCGAGGGCGAGGCCGCCATCTGGCGTGGGCCCATGCTCCACGGCGTGATCCAGCAGTTCCTCGGCAACGTCCAGTGGGGCGAACTCGACTACCTGGTCATCGACCTGCCGCCCGGCACCGGCGACGTGCAGCTCTCCCTTTGCCAGTCGATCCCGCTCACCGGCGCGGTCGTGGTCTCCACGCCGCAGGACGTGGCGCTCACCGTCGCCATGAAGGCGATCGCCATGTTCCGCAAGCTCAACACCCCGGTGCTCGGCCTGGTCGAGAACATGAGCTACTTCTCCTGTCCCCACTGCGCCCAGCGTTCCGAGATCTTCGGCAACGGCGGCGTGCGGCGCGGCGCCGAACGTCTCGGCCTGCCCTTCCTCGGGGAAATCCCGCTCGACATCCGCGTGCGCGAAGGCAGCGACCAGGGCCGGCCAACCGTTGTCCACGCGCCCGACTCGCCCCAGAGCAAGCCCTTCCATGATCTCGCGGGCGCGGTCGCGGCGCAGATCAGCATCAAGAACGTCGGCGCCGCCGAAAAGGAAAAGCTCGGCGGGTTCTTCAACAAGCTGTCCGACGCCATCAAGTAGCCGCCGGTGAGCGGCAGGGAAGGGGCGCCCGGCTCCGCGGCGCCGCGCGCGGCGTCTGACCGCGCGCGGTCGCTGGGGCAGGTTATCCTGCTGCTCGCGGCCCTGTTCGGCGCCTACGCGAACGCCCTCCGCGCCGAGTTCGTCTACGACGACATCGCCGTCGTCCGCGACAATCCCCGCATCCGCGACCTGCGGAACATCCCTCACTTCTTCACGACCTCCTACTGGGCCGCCAGCGGTTCCCTGGATGCCCCGGTCGCCAGCGGCCTGTATCGCCCCCTGGTCCAGACTTCCTTCGCGCTGGAGTACGCCCTGTGGGGCGGCCGCCCATCAGGTTTTCACCTTACCAACGTCGCGCTCCCCGCCGCGTTCACCCTCCTCCTCGGGTCCGGCCTGGCCGCGCTGCGGCTCGCGCCCGGGCTGCCCGTCCTCGCCGCCCTGCTCTTCGGCCTCCACCCGGTGCACACCGAGGCGGTGACCTCGGTGGTCGGCCGGGCGGAGATTCTGTGC
>JACRIP010000344.1 GCA_016220045.1 Planctomycetota bacterium | reverse complement strand
GGCGGGGGGGGCTCCGCGCGACGCATTCGAGGAGCGCGTGCGGCGCGTCCTGGCAGGCGGTACCGGTCCTGAACCCGCGTGAGAGACCTGCCCGGCCCAGTCGCCGCCGCGTCGTCACGCCCGTCTACGCGCCGCGGATCGGGTCCTCACCTTTTTGCTTCTACGACCCGAAGATTGGCTAGACTCGGACCCAGAGGTGTACCTGCGCCCGCCACCGGGATTCGCGTAGGGGCGGGCCTTGTGCACGCCCCGCGTGCGCGCGAACACTGCATGCGGAAGCGAGGGCGACCACAAGGGTCGCCCCTACGACAAATCCGTCTGCGTCCGATCCCCGTCCGTCAGTTCGCGCCCCAGTGGCTCATCCAGTCTTCCGTAGCCGGCGCACAGCTTTCGTGGGTCGACTTCGCGCAAGATCGTGCGTTGCCTGCAGGTTCAACCAAAACTCTGGAGTCGTCTCAAATGCCTGAGCGAGGAGCCAGGCCGTCCCAGGCGTAATGCCGCGCTTGCCTCGGACCAGCTCGTTAATGCGTTGGACCGACACGCCAATGTGATGTGCAAGCGCCACCTGTGTGACGGCCAAGGGAATGAGGAACTCCTCGTGCAGGACTTGACCGGGATGTGTAGGAATCCGGTGCGACGGAATCATGAGATTTGTCCCACGAACACGGCTCAGTGGTAATCGGCAAGATGGACGTCATGAGCGTCGGAACCAGACCAACGAAAGAGCACTCGCCATTGATCTTTCACGCGCATGCTGTGGTGCCCCTTCAGGCCGCCTTGGAGTGCTTCAAGACGATTGCCGGGGGGTGACTGGAGATCAAGCAGAAGCTTCGCGGCATTCAGCATGTCGAGTTTCCGCAAGGCAACGGGGACCACGTCCGGAGGGAACCGACGGAACAGCTTCGACGGCGCTCCAAGGACCACTCGCCGATAGTAGCCGCCGACGCCGCAAGGACACCAGGAATAACCCGCGAATCATGTCTACCCTGACCTGCCGTCTGCTGCGCGCGCGCACTGGAGGCGGTGCCGCGGCCACCGCTCAACTTCCCGCTCCGACGCCGGCGAGTTGAGACTCCCGACCGTGGTCGGGGCCGGGTCTTCACTTTCTGGAGAGACGCAGGGCCGAAGTGAAAAGACCCGGTCCGTTCGACCCGGCGGCACGGCCGCGGGGTCCGCGCGGATGCGCTTCCGATGCGCGACGAGTCGCCGGCTCCGCGCGGGCGCTACCCCTCCTCCACCCGGTTGCGGCCTGCGGTCTTCGCCCGGTAGAGCGCCTTGTCCGCGCGCGCGAGCACCGTCTCGATCGTGTCGCCCTCGCGCGGGAACGCCAGCCCCACGCTGATCGAGACCCGCACCGCCTTCCCGTCGAGCTCGAACGGGAAGTTCGCCACCGCCGCGCGCACCCGCTCCGCCACGCCCAGCGCGCCCTCCCGCGCGGTGCCGGGCAGGAGCGCCGCAAACTCCTCCCCGCCCATCCGGCAGCCCACGTCGGCGGCGCGCAGACACTCCTTCAGGATCGTGCCGAGCACCCGCAGCACGCTGTCCCCCGCGGCGTGCCCGTAGGTGTCGTTGATCGACTTGAAGTGGTCGAGATCGAGCATCAGCACCGAGAGCGGCGAACGCCGACGCACCGCCGCCTCCAGCAGCTTCTCCCCCTCCTGGAAAAAGCACGGCCGCGTGTACAGCCGCGTCAGGTGATCCACCGTGGCCCGCTCGTAGAGCGAGGCGTTGACCAGGGCCATCCCGACCTGCGCCGCGAGCAGCGACAGGATCTCCAGGTCCTCGGCGGTGAAGTTCTTGCCGCCGAGCTTGTCCGCCGCATTGATCACCCCCATCGGCTTCGTGGCGTGCGGCTGACCCTCGATGCGCTTGGGAATCGGCACGATGGCGAAGGAATTGGTCGAGTACTTCACCTTGCGGACGTACCCGATCCCCTCCGGATGCCGGCCGGTCTGCGGGTCCGGACAGAGCAGCGGCTGCGCCGACCCCAGCACCCGGCCCGCGAGGCCGCGTCCGGGAAACACCCGAATCTCCGGCCAGAGCTCCCGGTCGATCCCGGTCGCGTGCCCCATGACCGCGCTTTCGCCCGCCGGATCGAGAAGCAGGATCGAGACCTTCGTGCACTTCAGGTTGGAACACACGAAGGCGACCGCTTCCTTGAGAATCGGTTCGCGCGCGAGATAGGCGCCGAGCCAGAGGATCGCGCGCTGGAGCGAGGCGAAGTTCCGGCTGTAGCGCTGGGCGCGTTCGTAGCTGGAGGCATTGTCGAGCGCGATGCCCGCCTGCAGGCCGATGCCGACGAGCAGGTCCATGTCGCCCTCGCTGAAGGGGCGCCGGGCGTGCGAGATCCGGTCGACGTAGATGACGCCGATGAGGCGGTCGCGGCGCGCGAGCGGCACGCACATGGCGGAGCGGATCTGCTGGCCGATGATGCTCGCGCCGCCGGCGAAGCGCGGGTCCGCCAGGGCATCGGACGTGCTCACCGCTTCGCCCGTGCGGCAGACTTCCGCCAGGATGGTGCGGGGCGCCGCCGACTCCTCGCCGGGCGCGACGCCCTCCCGGGTGCGCGTCGCCGCCGGCACCAGCTCGCCGCGCTCCGCGTCCATGATTAGGACCGTCCCGCGGTCGGCCTCGATCTCCTCGAGCACCAGGTCGAGCACCGTGCGCAGCAGTTGATCCCAGTCGCAGAGCGCGCTGATCGCGTGCGTCGCTTTGTAGAGCGTGGCCAGGCGCGCGAAGGGTTTCTCGAGGTGCTGGGCGGCCTCGACCACGTCGGCGGCGGATTCGTAGGTACGGTGCCGGCTCTCGACGAAGGCGTCGGCGGGGAGTGGGGGGGCGAGAGGCGAGGGTGGAGGCGAGGCGGGAGACGAAGCGGGAGGCGAGGGTGGCGCGGACATACCCTCTCCCCGGCCCTCCCCCGCTGCGGCGGGGGAGGGGGACGGTGCGAGTGCGGGAGGCGTGGGTGGTGCGAGCATGCCCCCACCCCGGCCCTCCCCCGCTGCGGCGGGGGAGGGTGCGAGTGCGGGGACGATGGGTTGGGCGGTGGCGCTCTCATCGCTGAAGAGCAGTCGACTGTCGGCGATTTCGATGACGTCGCCATGCTTGAGCGCCGACTCCTCGTGGAGGATCTGACCATTCACGGTGACCGAGCGGTCCGGTCCGAGATTGGTGACGAGCGCGCGCGCGCCGTCGCGGCGGATCCGAATCTGGGCGGCGGCGATGCGGCGGTCGTCTACCACGATGGTGTTGGTGGCGTCACGGCCAAGCGTGATCGGCCCGGTCAGCGCGTAGGCGCGTCCGCTGCCGGGTCCATCGAGAATGAGGATCAGGCCCATGTCGGGTGGCTCCAGGGCGGGTGCGGGAGCGTGGGGAGCGAGGAGGGGGCGCAACTCCCGTCTTGTACGACGGCGGCGGGCAGGCGTCAATCTTCCGCGTGCACCCTCTGCGCGACGGGCCCTGGCGCCGACGCGAAGGAGGCGATACCCGCGATGAGCGTCGGACGGGAACACGCCGCGGCCGAGCGCGGAGCGGAATCGGGTTCTTCCCTGAGGATCAGGACGGCGCCCGTTCCCAGCCGATGACCCAGAGCACGAAGCGGTAGGCCAGGAAGCAGACGGCGAGACTGCCGACAAAGCCCAGGCCGGCGGCGCCCAGGTCCGTCCGGGTACGGGGGTCGCCGACGCACGCGCCGGCCCCGCAGGTGAGAAACACCAGGGAGGCGATCAGGGTGCCCAGGTGGAAGCGGACGGGATCCGGGGAGGAGGCGGTCGGGCCGGCGCCGGGCTGCGGGGCAGGGACGAACGTCAGACAGAGCGCCGGAAGTGCGCACCAGACCAGCGTCGTTCCGCCCGCGAACAGCGGCAGGTGGAGATCGAACATGGCACCCAGATAGATCGCGGTGAAGCGGCGCAGCAGGGTGCCGGTGAGAACCGCGAGCACGGCCGCGACCGACAGGAGGGCCAGGGTGCGCATGCCCCGTCGCTCCAGGGGGCGCTTCGGTGCGCGGGCCCCCAGGATCGCCGCCGCGAGCGCGATGACCACGCTGAACAGGAACGGGGTCCAGGCGCCGCTCGGTACCGGATTGGAGCGCAGGCGCTCCACCCAGGCCTCGAGATCGGTGGCCACGCCGAACAGCAGGGCAGAGCCCAGCAGCCAGGGCCCGGGAATCGCGAGCCAGGAATGCGGGCTCCAGCGCGAGTCCGGGCGCACGGATTCGGTCACGCCGACGACGAACCCGACCTCCAGGGCAACGAACACGGCCACGCCGAAGAGCACCCACACGTCGCCCGTGCACACGCCCCAGGACAGGGCGAGCGCGTGCAGGGCGGCCAGCAGGGCCAGCAGTCCGCGGCGGAGACGGGTCGTCATGGCATCCCCTGCTGGAGTTGGGAGCGCGCGGGCGCGGGAACGAAGTCGGGCTGCGCATCCCTGCGCTCGCCAGGTCGCGGGCGGAACGGGACCGGCGCGTCTATCTCGGGCGCTCGCCTGATGTCGATCCTTCCGCCCGCCAGCGGCGCATCAGGTCGCGCAGGGCGCGCCAGCCGAGCGTCACGATCCGCTCCTCGGCGAGCACGGCGCGGAGCTCCGAGTCGGTGAAGACCGCGAGGTCGGTCGTGCGCAATGCGGCTTCGGCCGGGTCGAGTGCGCGCCAGGCGGGCGTATCCTCGGCGACGTGGATCGCCAGCTCGGTGACGCCCGGGGCGAGGGCGCGGAGAAACCGGATGTAGGCGGCTTTTTTTTGCGCGGCCGGAGTGTCGTAGAACATCGCGAAACGCTCGGGGCAGGGGACGCCGCGCTTGCGGGCCGCGGGGGAGAAGAGGCCGACGCGCAGGGGGAGCGCGTACTCGAGGGCGATGCGGAGGGCGACGGCGAAGAGGTCGGGTCGGTAGTCGTAGCAGCCCATGTGGCCGTCGAGGTGGGTGGGGTCGAGGCCCCAGGCGCGGGCGCGCTCGATCTGCGCGCGGAACTCGGCTTCGACCTCGGCGGGGCGGGCGCGCGCGTCGCGCTGGGCGAGGGTGGCGACGAAGCGTCCGCCGGCCCCGACCAGGCTGGGCACGCGGTCAAGGGGGAGCACGGGGCAGAAGGGCAGGCTTTCGCCCCATTCGGAGTTGAGGCAGAGATGGATGCCGACGTCGAGCGCGCGGACGCGGGCGAGCGCGACGAACTCGGGCGCGGCCGGGGCCGGGACGAGGAGCGTGGCGCTCCCGGCGAGGCCTGCGGTGATCACCTGGACCGTGGCGCGGTTGACCTCGGGGGTGAGCCCGGCGTCGTCGGCATTGATCAGGAGCACGCGGGTGCCCGGCGGAAACCCGAGTTCGCGGACCAGGCTGCGGCTTTCGAAGGGAAGGGGGGTGGGGGCGGGGGTGGGCGAGGGGGCGGGAGCTTTGGGTGGTTCGGACCTACCCTCTCCCCGGCCCTCCCCCGCTGCGGCGGGGGGGGGGGACGCGGCGAGTGCGGCCCCCGGGCGTGCTGCGGCGGGGGAGGGGGACGCGCCGGCGGGGGACGATGCGCGTGCGGCGCCGGCGGGGGAGGGTGAGAGTGCGGGTGCGTGCGGCGGGGCGCACCCGATGGCCGTGAAGAGCGCGAGGACCAAAACGTGGCGCGCGACGAGCCGCGGGGCCGGGCGGACGCTCATCGCTCCCCCTCGGGAAAACGCCGGAGATCGCCGGGCAGGAACGTCCACTCCGGCGTGACCAGGCGCGCGCCGAGATCCGCGGAGTACCACGGACTGAGCGCCGGGTCGCCGGGGTTGCGCAGGAGGTGGACCTGCTGCGCCGGCATGTAGCTTTGCGCCAGCAGGAAGACGCGCGCGCCGTCGGCGGCGCGTTCGGCGACGTCCATGACGAGTACGGCATGTCCCGGGTGCCCGCCCCGGATGAAAAGGTCGCCGGGCGCGATGCGGCTGCCGATCGGGAGGGGCTGGACCTCGCGCGCGAGCGAGGCGGTGCCGGCGTAGGTGAATACGGTGTCGAGCCAGGCGCGGAAGGAGCGATAGGAATCGTCCGCGGGCGCGGCCGCGGCGCGCCAGGTGACGCGATTGCCCGCGATCGCCGGGCGCACGCCGGCGGCCCAGCGCGTCCAGTCGCAGCGATCGCCGCTGGTGAAGTCGAAGTGGAGCGCGGCGGTCGCGCCGCGGGCGAAGAGATACTCGGCGCGCAGGCGGATGACCGCATCGGCGCACTGCTGGAGATTGCGCGGGCCGACGTCGAGGTCGAGGACCGCATGGTGCGCCTCCTGGTTCGGCTTGACCGTGCCGTCGTGGAGGAGGACCGGCGGCCGGCCGGGGAGGAGCGGGAGGCCGCGCAGCCAGTGGGCGAACGCGTCGGGCGCGGCCTGGGTTCGGGTGAACCCCGGAGGCGGCGCAACCCGCGCGGCGAGCGTGTGGGCGGGGTCGGGGGCCGGGGCCGAACCGGCGTCGGCGTCGGGGTGCGCGAGCCAAGGGTAGGGAGGGCGAGGCGGGATCGGCGCCGCCGGCGGGTCGGCGCGGAGGAGTGCGACCGGGAAGAGCAGGGCGAGGAGGAGTGCGAGGCGGCTGCGCAACCGGAGGGGGGCGGCGAGCGCGCGGGGAGCGAACGCGCGGGTGGGGTCGCGGCGGCGGTCGTGGTCGGAGGCCATGAGATTCGGCTCGCGGTGAAAGTTGCGGGAGCGGGGCCGATGCGGCGCGCGGTAGCGCCTGCGGGGGCGGTCGTACCCGCTTCGCTGGGAGCGGCGGATCTCGCAGAACCCGCGGTCTTGTAGGGGCGGGCGTCTGCCCGTCCCCCGTAGCCGGAGGCGAAGGGGGATGCCCGCCCCACGGTGGCAGGTCTGACAACCGTTGCCGGCCGGCCACGATGGGGCCGCCACAAGGGCCGCCTCTACAGGACGATTCACGCCAAACGCCGCGCGCAGGTTGCCGCGAGGTCCTTCCGCGACAGCCCCTGAAGGTGCAGTACCCCGAACGAGCGCGGCGGCCGCTCGACCGGAGGCGCACCGGCGTGGTCGTGGGTGCCGATATGCTAGCGACCGGCGGGGGGAACGCCAAGCGATTCCGCGTGGTCTTCCCACGCGATCAGCCAGTGGACGAAGCGCCAGGCGAGGTAGAAGGCGGCGAGGGCGCCGCAGAAGGCGCTGCGGGCGCCGGAGGAATCTCCGCCGGTTCCGGCGTCCCCGCGCAGCGAGACCAGTGTGCAGGCCAAGAGGACCAGCACCGCGAGCAGGCTGCCGATCCGGAACTGCACCGGAGGGGCGGCTGGGGAGCGGGGGCCACGCGCCTGCTCGACGGCGGCCGCGATCGAAAGCCATCCGTACGGCAGCGCGCACCAGACCAGGGCCAGGAGGCCAAGCCAGAGCCCGACGGACGGCGTGTCATTCGCCACCGTGGGCGCGGGACCCATCCGGCCGCGCGCCGCGCTTACCGCGGCTTCCGCGAGCGCCGTGAGGGCTACAATGCGCAACACCGCGCGTCCCCCGGCGTGCCCGGGCTTGTCGAAAAACGGGATGGAGAGCAGCCCGAGCAGACTGCACGTCCCGCCGATCGCCAGGAGTGGAAGCGCCTCCAGAATACGGGTGTTCCCCATCAGGCCTTGCACCAAGAAGAGCAGCTCGACCGTCAATGCCGTGCCGAGGACGCCCCCGAGCAGGAGGGTGATCCAGAAACTGATGATCGGGCCAATTCCGGATCTCCCGTCCGGTCCACAGCCCCGAACCAGACCCTGGATGAAGAGGCCCTGCACGACGGCAAACACCGCCAGCCAGAAGAGCGCGCCGGCGGAGCCGAGCTGCAGGCATCCCGCAACCGCGGCTGCGTAGCCGAAGGCGGGAAGGGCCAGGAGGGCGTGTCGAGCGGTGCGGGGCATGGCGGCTCGCTAGGCGGGATGGTCATGTGGAGGCTCTGTCGCTGCGGCCGGGCGAGCCGCGCAGCGGTCGTCGCATCGCGGGGGGGGGGGGGGGGGGG
>JACRIP010000331.1 GCA_016220045.1 Planctomycetota bacterium | reverse complement strand
GGCGTGCGCGCCTTTCTCGCCGCCGCGGACGACGACGCGGCGCGTGCCGCCCGGGCCACGCTGCCGCTCGGGAAGGTTCCCTATGCCGAGCTGCGGCGCGCGGTCGAAGCCTCCTTCGCGCGCGGCCCGGAGCCGACCGGCGACTTCTACCTCGAGATCCCGCGCGCCGGGGCGGAGAATGTTCCCTGCCACGTCTACGTGCCGCCGACCTACGATCCGGCGCGGCCGCTGCCGCTGGTGATCGGGCTGCACGGGATTTGGGGCAACGGCGGGCAGATCGTGAAGGCGCTGCGCGAGGAGGCCGCGCAACGCGGCTACCTGCTGGCCTGTCCGACCACCTCGCTGCCCTGGTGGGAGGTGGGGGCGAAGAGCCAGATCATGACGGTAGAGCGCCACATGCTGGGGCGCTACGCCGTGGACACCGACCGGGTGCACCTGCTGGGCGTCTCGCTCGGGGGCTTCGGCGTGTGGGGCACGGCGCTGCGGCTGCCCGACCGCTGGGCTACGGTTTTAACCGCAGTTTCCGGGATCTCGGTGACGGAGTACATTCTGCGGCGGGACGACCGGACGCGGCGGCTCTTGGTGAATGCGGGGCAGTTCGCGACCTGGCAGGCGCATTTTTCGGCGGACCCGACGATGCCGACGGCCTTTTCGCGGCGTACGCATGCGCAGCTCCAGGCGTTGGGGTACGAGGAGAGCTACTGGGAAGAGCCGGGGGCGCAGCATGACCGGCCGACGAAGGAGCTGATGGCGCGGGCGGTGGAGTCGGGGATGGCGTGGTGCGGGAGTCACCGGAGGGAGGCGATGCCGCGGGAGATCACGTATCTGTCGATCGAGGGGGGCGGGGGGTGCGGGGGGTGGTGGCTGACGCTGGACGACGCGAGCGGGACGGCGGGGGTGAGCGCGGTGGCGGGGGCGGGCAACGAGATCACGCTGGCGCCGCTGGGGCGGGTGCGGCGGGTGACGCTGCGCCTGAACGGGCAGCTCGTGGACCTGGACCGGCCGGTGCGGGTGGTCTGCGACGGGCGGACGGTGTTTGAGGGGTCGGTCCTGCGCGATCCGGCGGTGCTCTTGGACTCGGCGCGGGAGCGGCTGGACCCGCGCGCGCTCTACGATGCGCGGGTGACGGTGGAGCTGGGGGGGAGGTAGGGAGGGGGGATGGAAGTTCATTGGCCGAGCCGCCGGAGGGACCTTGCGGACTAGGCGCGGCGGCGGCCGGGCGGTGTACCTCATCGGCATCGCGGAGTGATGCCACCGCTGATTCGCGGAGTGATCGACGTCTTTGGTGAGGGAGATGGAGCGTGGCCACCAAGGCGGAGTGTGAAGCGCAGCAAGTCCAGTACTACGCCCTCCTCCGAGAAGCTCTGGCCGCGGAAGATGCTGGGCGATTTCGCGAGGCAGTAGAATTCGCGGTGGCCTCTTGGTGCTTCGTCGATGGCATGATGCAGTTCGAGAGGAAGTTCGAGAGCCGCGAGTTCCGTAGCGTCGAAACGATTGACCTGGTTCTCAAGAACGCCCCCCTGCTCTTCCACTCCAGCAGTCTCGCCGAACTCGCGATTCTCCTGAGGACCCAAAAGCGGATCGACAAAAACGCATCGGACGATCTCGCGGCGCGGCTTGGGGCCGCGCGCCTGCGCATGTGGGATGGCCATCGTCTGTGGTCGCATCTCGAGCAACAGCCCGGGGCACGGCAGGATGAACTCCGAAGATGTCTCGGCGGTGATCAGGACGCTTGGCGAAGCCTCGCCGAGGCCTGGGACAGGATGGGCATTCTGGAAAGAACGCCCGACGGCGGGTCGTATCGGCTCGACCTGGCTACCCGATTGCAGGCCCCGGCCCCAGCCAAGTGCCCTTGCTGCGGGTTGGTCGGGAGGACGACGAAGTCAACGCTCCTTGAACCGTTGGAGTGCCCGAAGTGTCACAGCCATGTAGAGTTTGTCCTTCTTGACGATGGAGTGAACCCGGTCTCCACGAGGTGATCGATGGCATTCTTCATGGGGCTGCTCGTCGGGTTCCTGTCCGCGGGTGGCGTGGCCTATGCGCTCCTTGACGGCAAGCGCCAAGAGCTTGTCGAGCGGTTACGCAGCTCAGAGGTGGATCTTGCTGCGAAACGGAAGGAGCTTGCGGAACGGGCACGCAGTGCGGAGGCGGGTCTTGCCGCGAAGCAGAAGGAGCTCGCCGAGCGGGCGCGCAGCGCGGAGGTGGATCTGGCGGTGAAGCGGAAGGAGCTTGCGGAACGGGCGCGCAGCGCGGAGGAGGGTCTTGCCGAGGAGATCGGTCGCATCGAGACCGATCGGCGCCAGCTTGGCATCGCGCAACACGCGACCGCGGCCAAACAATTGTCCCTGGACCAAGAAGGCGAGCGCTTGTCCGCAGCGCGAGCGCAGTTTGAAGCAAGAGTTGTGGCGTATAGCGACCTGCAAGGGGAGAACCGTCTTCTGAAGCGGGACTTACGCAACATGGACACTGCCTGTAGAAAACAGCAACTGGACAGTGAACTCCAGGGAAGAAAGCAAGTGGATCTCGATCAAAGGGCCCAGGACTTGGGGGGCAGGTACCTGAAGGAGACTGTCAAGTGGATCGGGAGCTCTCTCAACCAGAACAACTTCGCGGCCTGTAAGCAGCGACTACTGGATGCCATTGAGCGGTGCAGAGGGATTGGCCACTCCGTTCCATCGGCGGACGAGGCGGGCCTGATCGCGGATCTGAAGTTGGAGTATGAGGAAGTGGTGCGATCGGCACTCGCTCGGGAGGAACAGGCGCGCATCAAGGCACAGATTCGGGAAGAGCAACAGCGGGAACGTGAGAAGCAGAAGCTCGAGCGCGAACTCGAGGACGCGAGGCGTGCCCAGGACGCAACCGCGAGAGCCGTCGCTGCCGTGGAGGCACGACGCGCCGCCGAAATCGAACGTGTGCGGGCAGAGATGGCGAGTCTCGCGGCGGTCGACCGCGAACGCGCGCTCGCCGATGTCGAAGCCAAGTTCGCCGGTGAGAGCGCGCGCCTCCAGGCGGAGAATGCCCAGCTTCTCCAGAAAGTCGACGAGCTGACACCTGCCGTGTCAATGGCCCAGCTCACCAAGTCTGGACATGTCTACGTCATCTCGAACATCGGCTCCTTCGGCGAGGGAGTCTTCAAGGTCGGAATGACGCGCAGGCTGGATCCCGAGGATCGAATCTGGGAGCTGGGGGACGCCTCCGTACCCTTCCCTTTCGATGTCCACATGCTGATTTCCACAAAAGACGCGCCGACGTTGGAGAACGCCCTTCATCGCGCGCTGCACCAACTGCGCCTGAACAAGGTCAACCTGAGGAAGGAGTTTTTCCGGGTCGATCTTCAGAGGATCGCGCAGATCGTCCAGGAGCACCATGGCGAGGTGAAGTACGTCGCCACACCCGAGGCCCTCGAGTATCATCAGAGCATCACGATGACGCTGGAGGACCAGGAGTTCATCGAGGAGGCCTACGAGAAGGCCGACGACGACAGTACTCCAGCGGCCGGAGGGGAGTGAAGGCCTAATGAGGAAGAGCAAGAATGGAAATGCGGGAGCAACTCCGTGAAGCCCACGACCGTGCTACGAGCGGATCTCTGCTCCGCATTGTGTCCCGCCTCCTGAACGAACCCGTGATGGGATTCCTTGCCCTGGTCGCGCTGGGGACGGCGTTGGGGCCGATGGTCTTCGAATTCGGCGATCGCACCGACTTGATGCTCAGGGTCATCGAGTGGGTCGTTGTCGGGGTCTTCGCCGCGGAATTTGTGGTGCAGTATCTGCTGGCGGAAGATCGGAAAAGCTGGCTCTGGAGCGCGTGGCGGATTGTCGATGTCGCGGCGATCCTGGGGCCCGTGGTTGCCCTGCTGCCTCAGGTGTCCGATGCGTTTCGGGGGTCCCTGGTCCTGCGATTGTTGCGTGTCGGACGCGCGGTTGCGTTCGGAGCTCGGGCGGGATCAGCGGCCGTGCGCGGTCAGCGACACTCTGGTCGGACCGCTCGATTCGTGCAACCCCCAGTCAGCGTCGTCCGGCCGGGAGGGGGAACTCCCGCCGTAGCGGCCTGGTCCGACTTCATCGCGTGGACTCGGCAACCGGACACGGCTTGGTTCCACGCCGCAGGTGTGAGTGCCGACGGCTTTCGAGAGCTTGCGGTCACCTCCGGCATTGCCGCGCAGGCCTTCGCCGAGATGCTCACCGGTCGCCCCGCCGCACGGATCGTGAGCGCAGAGAACTATACGGCATTGCTACTCCCCATGCCCACGGTGGTGGACCGCGGCGACTCGCCGGCGGTGAACCATGGATGGCTGCTCGCCTTCCTCTCGCGAGAAGGAGTGCTCACCGCATTGGATGGAGATCTCGACATTCAGGAAGCGGTGCTCCCTGTACTGGCGGGGGCGGGAGTCCCGGAGTTTACATTCCCAGTCCGGGTTGCCTCCGCTCTGCTCTTGGTGGCTCACGACCGGTTCGGCGTTGCGCACGAGCGCTTCGAGGAGGCAGTAAGAGAACTCGAGGCCATACCTCTCGATGAAGGGGGGCCGGCATTCCTCGGGCAGGCGACACGTTTGCGTCGCGAGATATCCGCCACGGCGGTGAACCTATGGAAGTTGAAAGCTCTACTTGATCGCATCGACGCACGTCGCGAGAGTTTCCAGGGCGCGGTCCTGACCGAGAACGAATTCCTCCCCAAGCTGTTTGCGAAAGTCGAGGAGTCGCATCGGAGTTTCGGAGAACTGAAAGACGAGCTCACCGATCTCATGGAGCTTCACATCAACCTCACCTCCTTCCAAATGAACAAGTTCCTGAAGCTGCTGGCGGTGGTGTCCTTCCTGGGGCTCTTCCCCTCCGTGATCGGCGGCCTCCTGGGCATGAACGTTGACGGCAACCCCTGGCCCGTGACTCTCGGACAAGTCGCCTTTTTCATCCTGATGGGGATGGCGACTTCCCTCTACGCGTTTGCCGTCAAAGGTTGGTTGAAGTGAGGGCTCTTCGGGTCGCGGTGCCCAGCTCACGCCGGCCACGGCAGCATGCGCGGGAAGCCCGGCACTCGTCCCGATTCGCTCTGGAGTTTCCGGTTCGCGCCACGCTATAATCGCGTCTTGAGAGTATTGAGTGCTGCGAGCAGACCGGCACCAATCTGGTTCGAGTCTCCTCCGGGCCCAGGCCGGACCCCCGGTTGGTGGTTCCCGTTCCACACCAGGAGCGACCATGCCCAAGCCAACCTATCGTGGCCATGTGAAGGGCGGGGCGGTAGTTCTCGACGATGCCCTCGATCTCCCGGATGGCGTGGAAGTCATGATCTCCCCGGTGGACGCGCCTCAGGGCAGTCCCGCCGCGATCCTCGCCGCGATGCATGCGCCCCCGCACGTGACCCCGGAGGCCGCCGAGGAATTGCGGCAGTCGATCGAGGCGGGGAAGCGTCCCATCTCCTACCGCAACCCCATGAAGCCGAAACGCAGGAGGTAGGGTGAAGCTCTACCTGCTGGACTCGACCACGCTGAGCTTTGTCGTAGAGGAACGCCCTGCGGTTCGTTCCCGGCTCGAATCACTCGACCAGGAGGACCGTGCCATCACGTGCACGATCGTTCGTGGGGAGGTTCTGTTTGGCGTCCAACGGCTTCCGGCCGGCAAGAGACGAGAGGCCCTGGCGCTGAAGGTTGCCCGCGTGCTCTCCTCCTTCCGGTGTGAGCCGGTCCCCGAGCGTGCGGCCGACAGCTATGCGCGGATCAAGACCGACACCCAGCTTCGCGGGCGACGGCTCGACGAGAACGATCTCTGGATCGCTGCGTCAGCGCTGGCCCTGGAGGCAGTACTCGTGACGGCCGATAGCGACTTCGACCGCGTCGGGAATGGTCTACGCGTCGAAGACTGGTCGCGAATGACCTAGGGGACACATACTCTTCACAAGATCGCGGCAAGCGCATCAGGTCGCGCTCCCCGACCCGCGACCGCGGCCGATGGGCGGCCGGCGGCGAGGGGCGCCAATCACCCCCGCCTCACCCAGAAGCCCAGCCAGGTCCTGCGCTTCCTGCGCGAAGCCCGCGCCGGCGCCGCCATCAACCACCCGTCGGTCATCCAGATGTTCGACGCCGGCGAAGACCGCGGCGTCTACTTCCTGGTCATGGAG
>JACRIP010000320.1 GCA_016220045.1 Planctomycetota bacterium | reverse complement strand
GTGCGCCCGTCCCCGACGGCGGCCGAGCGCCTCGCGCCCGGGCGCGTCGGCGACGCGAGTGGGCTCGCGGCCGTGCGCCCGCTCCCGGGCCGCGGCGGCACCTGGCGCCTCGCAGTCACATGGCAGCCGGCGTCGTGGGAGGCGACGGCGCGCGCTGCCCTCGCCGAGTTCGCCACCGGCGGCGCCCCCGGGCGGGCCGTCCTCCTCTCCCTCTGCGACGCGTCCGGGAGTACGGTGCTTGCCGTAGCGCCCGCCGCACCCCCGGCTCCGGTCGGCGCGCAGCCCGTCCCCGGCGGGTCGCCGGCCGCCGCCGTCCCCATCGCCGACCTCCCCGGCTGGCTGGTGCGCGCGGACCTGCGCGACCCGGCGGGCTTCGAACGCGACCTCGCGCGCCAGCGCTGGGCCGTTGTCGGCGTGTCGCTCCTCCTCGCCGCCGTCGTCGCCGCCGGCCTCGCCTTCGTGGTGCGCGCGGCACGCCGCGAGCTGGAACTGGCCGCGCTCAAGAGCGAGTTCGTCGCCCACGTCTCGCACGAGCTGAAGACCCCGCTCTCCGTGATCCGGATGTTCGGCGAGACCCTGGCGCTCGGGCGCGAGCGCGACGCGGCCGAGCGCCGCGAGTTTCTCGACACCATCGTGCGCGAGAGCGAGCGCCTCTCGGTCATGATCGAGAACCTGCTCGACTTCTCGCGCATCGATCGCGGCGCGCGCACGTATCGCAAGGAGCCCTTCTCCCCGACGGAGCTGGTGCGCGACGTCGCCGCCCGCGCCCGGCCGGGCCTGGAGCAGCGCGGATTCCTCTTCGAGGTCGACGCGCCCGAGCTGCCGCCGGTGCGCGGCGACCGCGATGCGCTCGCCGCGGCGCTCGTCAACCTGCTCGACAACGCGGCGAAGTACTCCGACGCCGAGCGCCACATTGCGCTCTCGGCGCGTGCCGGACGGGGCCGGGTCGAGCTGGCCGTGGCCGACCGCGGCATCGGCGTGCCGGAGTCGGAGCGCGAGCGCATCTTCGAAGCCTTCTACCGCGCCGGCGACGAGCGGGTGCGCGCGCGCAAGGGCAGCGGGCTCGGCCTGGCCCTCGCGCGCCACGCGGTTGCCGCCGCCGGCGGGACGGTGCGCGTGGCGCCGAACGGGGACCGGGGCACGGTCTTCACCGTAGATCTGCCCGCGCTGGAAGTCTGGCTCGACACCGAGGTCGGCGGCTGACCGGCGCACGGAGGAAAGATGGCGCTCATCCTGGTGATCGAGGACGAACCGGACCTGGTGCTCGGGCTGCGGCGCAACCTGGAGGCGGAGGGCTTCCGGGTGCTGCACGCGCTGGACGGCGCCCACGGTCTGGAGTTGGCGATCAAGGAAACGCCCGACTGCGTGATCCTCGACTGGATGCTGCCCAAGCTGGACGGCCTGGAGGTCTGCCGGCGGCTGCGGGCCGCGGGCCGGCGCGTTCCGGTGCTCATGCTCACCGCGCGCGGCCAGGAGGTGGTCAAGGTCGTCGGGCTGGAGGTCGGCGCGGACGACTACGTGGTCAAGCCGTTCGGCGTGCGCGAGCTCGTGGCCCGGGTGAAGGCCCTACTGCGGCGCGCGACCGGCGGCGTGGTGCGGGCGGAGAAGCTGCAGGTCGGCGCGTGGGAAATCGATTGCGCGCGCTTCGAGGCCCGGCGCGGCGCGGAGAGCCGGTCGCTCTCCCGCTACGAAGTCGAGTTGCTCGCGCTCCTGGCGCGGCGGCCCGGGGAGGCGGTGGGCCGGCAGGAGATCCTGAACCAGGTGTGGGGCATGGACGCCTCGCCGACCGACCGCACGATCGACAACTACGTGGTCAAGCTGCGGCGAACCCTTGAGGAAGACCCCAAGCGCCCGCGCTACCTGTTGACGGTCCATGGGATCGGGTACAAGCTGGTGCCCTGACAACTCGGCCTGGTTCAAATCGGCCGCAAAACGGGGACACGATCCTGAATTCCAGCGTCGTCCCCCGATGGTCGCAGGCCCCCGCAGGAATTCAGGTCATGTCCCCGTTTTGCTCCCCCTGAGCGGGCAGGTAGTGTTACCCCGCTTCGAACCAGGCCGACAACTCTCTACAAAGTCTCGCCTGCCCGTGACAACTTCCCGCCCGCGATGGGGTATGCTTCGGCCGTTGACCGGTGTTGCCCGGCGTGGCGGCGCGCGCGCGAAACGGGTCGTGCGGCGCGAGGATCGGGGCCGGACCGGGCGTTGCGACGGAGGATCACGACATGAAGCGCAGACTGGCGGGCTGGCTGGCGGCGGCGACGATTCTCGGCGGGCTGGCGGGGGCCGCCTGGGCCGACGGCAAGGAGGCGGAGGACCTGTTCTACCGCGGCTGGTACGCCGAGACCAGCGACCGCGATCTCGCGAAGGCACTCGGGTATTACCAGCAGGTGCTCGACCGCTACGCGGCCGAGGAGGCGACGGCGGCGAAGGCGCAGTACGCGGCCGGCTACTGCCTGGAACGGCTGGGCCGGAGCGCCGAGGCGCAGGCGGCCTACCGCGCCGTGGTCGATCGCTTCCGCGGCTCGGCCGACCTGGTCGCCAAGGCGCAGGCGCGGCTCACGGCGCTGGCCGGCGACGGGAGCGCGCCGCTGCCGACGAATCCGCCGGCTGAGGGCGCCGTCCCCGCGTCCGCCAGGCCGCCGGCCGCGGACGGCGCGCGTGCGACGACCGACCCGGGAACGCTGGCCGCCGCGCTCGGCGCCGAAGCCGGGCCGGTCCGCGACGCGGCGTTCGTCGAAGCCGCCCACCGCGACTCCGCCGCGCTCGGCGCGGTGCGCGATGCCGTCGCCGCCCTGCCCGCCGGGAATCGCGAGCGCGCGCAACTGGCCCTCGCTGCGCTCGACCACGGCGCCGTGGACGGCGCCGGATTGCTCCTCTGGTCCCAGCTCGTCAAGGTCACCGTCGATTTGCACTTCAATGAGGCCCCGCTCGGCGACGTCCTCGAGTTCCTGCGCGAATTCTCCGGTCTCAACCTGATCGTGGACGGCGCCCGGATCGATCTCGCCGCGGGCGAGCCCGTAAGTTGCGTGCTCAAGGGCGTCAGCATGGCCAGCGCGCTCAAGCTGGTCGGCGCCGGCTCCTGGGTGCCCTGCGTGCACGAGGGGGTGATTCTGCTGACGACGCCCGACGGCAAGGTCGCGCTGGCCGGGCAGGCGGCGCGCCGCGCGGAAGCCGGCCGGGCGCGTGCGGCGGAGCTGAATGTGCCGGCGGCGGAGGCGGAGCTGCGCCGCAAGCTCGTCGGCACCAAGGTGACGGTCGATTTCACCGACGCGAGCCTCGCGGACATCCTGAGCTTCCTGCAGGACCTGACCGGGCTCAACGTGGTGTCCCAGTCGAGCGGCGGGCATGCCCTGGCGGCCGAAGGCAAGCTCACGATCCGCGCCCGCGACCTTTCGGTGGAGCATCTGCTCGGCGTGCTGTGCGACACCGCCGGCCTCGAGTACACGACCCAGGACGGCATCATCCTGGTGCGGGGGACGCGTTGATCGGAGGAGATCCTCGTCCGTCGCGAAACCCCAGCCGCCGAGACCTCACGGCGCAGGCCGGAAGGCCCGCGCCACAAAGGCCGCGTGCGGGGTTGCCAGGGAGCCGGGGAGGTCCCACGCATTGTGGTGCGGGCCTTCCGGCCTGCACCGAAGTGCCGATGACCGGGGCGTCGTCCTCGACGCCTACCACTACAACGCTAATCGCCGCCCCAGGCAGACGGACCGTCCGCGGTGCCAAGGACCGTAGATCGGCCATCCGGCTCGTTTGTAGTTCCGCCTTCAGGCGGAACGATGGGCCAATTCCGATTCGTCTTCGGCGTAGGCTCCGCCTGAAGGCGGAACTACGAACGGGCGGGCCTTGCGAGCAGCATTCCTCGGCCGGGCGACCCTGCTTGCCCGATCGCGATTAGCGTTGTAGTGCTACCGCCGCCCGAAAATCGCCCCGGCGAGACGCGCCAGGCCGGCGAGGTCCTTGACTTCGCCGGCCTGGTCGGGCACGCGGGCGAAGGCGAGCCCCCGGGGCAGCACCGTCTCGGCGGCGGCCAGCGCGGCGCGGTCGCGGCGCGCCCGCCCGTTCAGTTCGCGCAGGTTGCGCACCAGGGCCGCGGCGAGCGCGCCACGCGGCGCCGCCGCCGCGGCCTGCCCCCCCTCCCCCGCCGGACCCCTCCTCCCGCCGCGGTCGCGTACCAGGTAATCGCCCGACCAGTCGGCCGCCACGCGATTGAAGATCACCCCGCGCACCGGCAGACCCGATTCCTTGAGCCGGGCGGCGAGTACGCGCGTCTCGGCGAGCGCGCGCGGCGCGGGCGTGCTCACCGCCAGGAACACCGTCTCGCTCGAGCGCAAGAGGTGACGGACCTTGCGCGCGCGCTCCTGGAACCCCGGGTACATCCCCTGGAAGGCTTTGAAGAACTCCGACACCGCGCGCAAGAGGTCGGAGCCGAGCAGGTCCACCATCCGTTCCAGCGCCTGCGCGCCGGTCTTGCCCAGGAAACCGACCCCGGCATCCACCGTAGGACGGAGGATCCAGCCGAGGAAGCCGGTTTCGAGGAACTCGGTCAGGCGGCGCGGCGCGTCGAGGAAGTCGAGGGCATGGCGGCTGGGCGGGGTGTCGAGCACGATGCAGTCGTACTCGCCCGCCTCGTGGAGCTGGTGCAGGCGTTCGACCGCCATGTATTCCTGCGAGCCGGCGAGGTAGTTCGAGATCGCCTGGTAGAAGGGGTTGGCGAGAATGCGTTCGCCCGCCTCGGGCGTCGGGGCGTGGCGGCGCACGACCTCGTCGAAGACCCGCTTGGTGTCGAGCATGGCGGCCCAGAGCGCGGTGTCGGGGCCGAGGCGCGCGCGCCGCAGGCCCGCGGTGGGCAGGCGGCGTGGCCGGTCGGAGAGCCGCGTGATGCCGAGCGCGTTCGCGAGTCGCCGCGCCGGGTCGATGGTGCAGACCAGGGTCCGCCGGCCCGCGCGCGCCGCTTCGAGCGCGACCGCCGCGGAGATCGTGGTCTTGCCGACCCCGCCCTTGCCGCAGACCAGCACGACGCGTGCGTGGCGCACGATCTCCCTCACGCGTCCCCCTCTGCCGCTTCCGTCCCGCCCCCGCCCCCTCCCGCGCCCGCCGGCGCGGAGGCGGCGAGCGCGGCGGCGACGTGGCGCACGATCGCCGCTTCGTCGGCCGACTCGAGCAGGCGCAGGACCTCAAGCTGCGGGCGGGGCAAGGCGCGCCGGCAGCGCCGCACGAAGCGCGCCTGTTCGGCCTCGCGGCGGGCGCGAAAGCGCGCGGCCTGCACGAGCGCCGCGGCAACGGTCGCTCCGCTGCCGCGGCCGGTCGCGGCGGCCCGCTGCACGTCGGCGGCGACGGTGAAGGGCCGGGCGCCCGGCAGGAGCGGCGGGAAGATCGCATTCACGACCGTCAGGCCGACGCGGATCAACAGTTCGCGGCGCGCTGCATGGGCCAATTCCACGGCCTCGTTCACCGCGAGTTCCTCGGGCGTCGTCACCAGGACGAGCGACGTGCAGGCCGGGTCGGCGAGGAAGTCGCGGATCTCGACGGCGGGCCCGCGCAGCGGTCCCCTGAGTAGGGCGGAGACCTGATGAGCGGCGCGGAGAAAGGAGACGGCGTGCCCGGTGGCCGGGGCGTCGAGGATGACCAGGTCGTAGCGCGCGCCGCCGCGCCAGGGCGGACGCGGACAGGCTTCGTACCACGCCTTGCCGAGCAGGACGAACTCGCGCAAGCCGGGGGCGGCGGTGAAGAACCGCGCGAAGAGCGAGTTGGCGGCGATCCAATCGGCGACGGCGCCGATTTTCAGGCGCAGGCGCAGGTATTCGCGCAGGGCGGCCTGGGCCGAGAGGTCGCAGGCGGCAAGGCGGGGCGCGATTTCGACCGGTTGCGCGCCCAGCTCGGGGCGGCCCAGCATACGGCCCAACTCGCCCGCGCTTTCGACGCCGGCGAGCAGGACCGAGCGGCCGGCGCGCGCGGCGATCTGCGCCAGCGCGGCGGCGACCGTGGTTTTGCCGACCCCGCCTTTGCCGGTGACGATCAACAGGCGGCGGGCGAATAGGTCGCGCAACGGGAGTCTCTGGTCCAAAGTCCCGAGTCCAAAGTCCATGTCAGGCTCGCGCCCGAGACCCAAGCGATCGCCGCGCGGCGCCGCGATTGGGTGATTGGGTGATCGGGTGATTGAGTGATTGCCGCCCGCAGAAGCGGCCGCGGAAGAGTCTGTCGCGAAAACAAGCTTCGCCACTGCTGTGGCACAGACGACGCAAAGACGGGCCGCCCTTTGGTCTGCGGGGCGCCCGACCGCGATCGACAGAGTCACTCGAAGCCCGGGATCCCCAATGCCAAGAATCGTGAACGCCGGGCCGCGCTTCGGGACGTCGCAATCACCCAATCACCCGATCACCAAATCACCCAATCGCTGGGCGAATCGGCGCTCGCATCGGGTTCCGCGCCGCGCCCGGGTTGGACCTTGGACTTTGGACCTTGGACTCGGGACCTTGGACTTGGCGTCCGGCGTCGAGCTACAAACTCCGCTCGGTCAGGCGGAGGCGTGCGGCCTCTACGAGCCGCTCGATCGCGCCGGAGACGCGCCCCACCAGCACGGCATCGGCCGCGAGCGCGTCGGCCGAGGGCGCGCCGCCCAGCAGCTCGCGTAGCCACGGAATCCGCGCCGCATCCTCCTGTTCGAGCAGACCGGGACGCACCAGTCGTTCCTCGACCGCGAGGGCGGCGGCGGGATCGGCCGGCACGGCGCCGCCGGCGAGGCCGTAGAGCGCGTCGAGGGCGGCGTCAAGCGCCGCGCCCATCGGTGCCAGCGCGTCCGCCGAAAAACCGCCGCCGGCCATGAGCCGCGCGAGACGCAGGCGCTCGTCGCCGCGTTCCAGCGCGCTCTTCACCGCGCGCGTCCGTTCCGCGACCGCCGCAGCCTCCGCGTCGGCGCCCGCGGGCGCCGGCAGCGCGGGCGCCCGGTGGAGTTCCTCGGTGCTCGACCCGCCGTTCCGTCCGGCGCGGCCGAAGCCCGGTCCCGCCACGGCGAGCAGCGTCTCGTAGCCCGCGCGATCGAGCAGGTGTACCGTGAATGCCGGAGTCCCGCCGCCCGCGGAGGCGGCCAGCTCCTCGACCATTTCCGTGAGCGCGCCGGCGTCGCGGTCCACGACCACGAGCAGGCGCGGCGCCTCGGTCGCGGTGGCGACCGCGGCGGCGGGCGCATGGACGCGCTGAACCAGGAGCACGCGTCCGGGCAGGCGCCCTGCCAGGCGGGCGGCAAAGCTGCGCACCGCGTCGCCGACGGACGCTTCGGGCGCGGGCGCGGCGGCCGGCAACGGGCACGGACTGGACGGGGTCGCCGCCGCGTCCGGGCTCGCCCCCGGATCCGCCGCGGAGTTGGATGCGGGCGCCGCCGGGTCCGCCGCCGCCGCGGGGAGGTCAAGCGCGGGCGCCGCGTCCGCGACGGCACGCTCCGGCGCCGCCATCGCGCGCTCTGCGGCGTCGCCCGTACCCGCGGCCGGCGACGTCGTCGCCGTGCCCACCAACTGCTGCAAACGCCCGAGCAGGGAGCGATCGCGCCCGAATGCCACCGCATCCGCGGCGTCGAGCGCGCCGAAGACCGCCTGGAATACCTGTCGCTTCTGCGCCAGCGTGTCGAGCATGCGCTCCTCGATCGCGCCCTGCGCGACCAGGTTGATCACCTGCACCGACTGCTTCTGGCCCATGCGGTGCGCCCGGCCGATGCGCTGCTCCAGCACCGCCGGGTTCCACGGAATGTCGAGATTCACGACCAGGCTCGCCTCCTGCAGGTTCAACCCGACGCCGCCCGCATCGGTCGAAAGGAAGAGCTTGCAGGCCGGATCTTCGCGGAAGCGGTCGAGCAACGCGCCGCGGCGCGCGCTCGGCACCGAGCCGGCGAACTTCACGTGTCCGATCTCGAGCGGCCGCACCACGCGCCGGATCGCGAGGTCGATCATCCCCTCGAAGCTGGAGAAGAGGATCGCCTTGCGTCCGCCCTCCACCACCTGCTCCTGCAGGATGCGCGCCAGCTCGTCGAGCTTGGGCGCCGTCTTGCGCTTGAGCGCCTCGGGAATGCGCGGATCGTGCAGCTCCAGCGCATTGCAGAGGATGCGCAGCTTCTGCAGCGCGGCCAGGAGGTTCTTGGTCTCGGCCGGCGTGAGCGGGCGCCGCTCGGCGAGGTTCAGGAGCTGCGCCACGACGGCCAGGTAATCGCCGTAGGGCTTCATCTGCTCGGGAGTCACCGGCACGAAGAAGTTGTTGTCCACGCGCGCGGGCAGGTCCTTCAGCACTTCGTCGCGCGTGCGGCGCAGCAGCACCGGGCGGATGCGTTCGCGCAGCTCGGCGAGGTTCTTGTACCCCAGGACCTTGTAGGAGCCGGACTTCCGCGTCGCGAGCGAGAAGAAGCGCTCGTTGAACTGCCAGAGGGGGCCGAGCAGGCGCGGGTCGAGCGTCTGGAACACGCTGTAGAGCTCGTCGAGGTTGTTTTCGAGCGGCGTGCCGGAGAGGATGAAGGCGTAGCGGCTCTTGAGGCGCTTGACCGCCTGGGCCGTCTTGGTGCGCCAGTTCTTGGCGCGCTGGGCCTCGTCGAGGATCACCAGGTCGCAGTTCAAGCGCTCGAAGACGTCGGCGTCGCGCAGCAGCAGTTCGTAGTTGACGATCGTGAAGAAGGCCGGGGTCCGGTAGGCGAGGTCGCGCTTGCCGGCCGGGCCGCCGACGACTTCGGCGGGCAGCGAGGTGAAGCGGCGGATTTCGCGCAGCCATTGGTGCTTCAGGGAGGCGGGAGTCACGATGAGGACGCGCTGGATGCCGCGCAATTCGCGCAGGAGCAGGGCGGCGGCCAGGGCCTGGACGGTCTTGCCGAGGCCCATGTCGTCGGCGAGGAGCGCCCGGCCGGTGAAGGCGAGGTGGAGCACGCCTTCGACCTGATAGGGGTAGAGCCGGGTGCCGAGGAGGTCGAGCGAGCGGCGGCCCTCGGCCACTTCGCGCAGGAACCACTCGCGCTGGCGGCGGTGCTCGGCGCCGTCGGCGAGCAGGCGGGCGTGGGCGCTGACCTCAGGGGATACCCGCAGGCCGGCGGCGAGCTCGGCCGGCAGCAGGGCGACTTCGTCGAGCAGGGCGGGGAGGCGGGTCGCGGGGTCGCCGACGAAGCGGCCGGCGTCGTCGAAGTGGCCGCGCACGAGGCTGCGCAGGGGGCCGCGCAGCCCGCCGGGCGAGCGCAAGCGCACGTCCACGCGTTCGCCGTAGGAGAGGAAGACCTCGGCGGTGGCGGGCGCTTCCCGTTCGAGGCGGTCGAGGCGGCGGCGGTGGCCGCGCGTGGCGCGCGCCAGCACGGCTTCGATGTGCTTGCAGGTGCCGAGCAGGTTGGACTGGTAGTCGGCGCAGGTGCAGGAATTGACGCGGTCGCGCACGGAGCGCAGGGTGACCCGGTAGGTCCGGCCGCTCGGCGAGTCGATCTCGAAGCTGGAGAAGACGGGGTGGCTGCCGAGGTTGCGGATCGCGTAGCCGGGTTCAAGCGCGCGCTGGCGGCGGCGTTCGATCTGGAGATCCTGCACGGGAGCCCTCCGGTGTAGGGTTGAATATGGAGGCGGCCCGCCGTCGGTGCCCAATGCCGGGCGGGCGCGAGCGCGCCTGTATAGCGCACGAGGGCGGGGCGGGTCAAGTCGGAAGTGCCGATAATCGGGGAGGTGAGGGGGGGGAGGGGGCGGCGGGCAACGGCCGGCGGACCATGGGACGGCGGGAGCTGTGGCGAGGAGTCAGGACGGGCGGCCCGCCGCGCGGACGCGCTCCTTCACCCAGGCAAGGTCAGCACCTGAGAGCATGGGAGGCGGAAGTTCCGCCGGATCGTACCGCAGGTAGACCTCGTAGGCCGCTCCGACGTACGCTACGCGAAAGGCCTCGGCGAGCGGGAGGGGAATCTCCGGGTCGCCGTTCAGCAGTGGAATGGGAATGGTGGGCAACGGATCGCGCAGCCCGATCGGCCAGACCTCCGCATGCAGGCGCCGATCCGCGCGGTGCAACAGGACGCGGTAGTCGCTTGGCGGCTCCCTGCCCGCGCGCCACCTCTCGCCGCCGCGCAGGAGGTCCACCTCGACGAAATGGACCTCCCCCGCCAGGTAGCGATCCCGTTTGCCCAGATAGCGGAGCCGGTCCCGGCTGCCGGCCCGTTTGTTGGCCGGCGACAGGAGCTCGATGGCGGTGACCAGCCGATCCCCCTCGACCTCGACCACCTCCAGGAAGAACTGCTTCCCCGGCAAGGCCAACTCCAACTCCACTTCAATGGGGGCGGCAATCCGTCCCGCTTCGGGAGCGGGGCCGGCCTCCGCCGGTGCGGAGCTCTCGTGCCGGACGACCGCGGCATCGGGGATGACCACGCCCAGTTCTTCGCTGCTGCCGCGATCGATCACGCTCCGATGCCCGAGTTTTACGAAGTAGCGGCGCGGCAAGAGCGGGCGAAGCACGCGCCGCAGCGCCGAGGCGAACTCCTGATGGAAGTCGGCCCAGATCGTCGAGGACTCGAGGTAGGGGTCCATCCCGGGGAACGGGCTGGCCATGGCGGATCTCCGGCTCGACGGTTCTCTGACGGTGAGGGGAAGAGCGGGTCAACCCGTATTTTACCCGGCCGGTGCGATTCGAGCAACGCGCAGCTCGCGTTGGCGGCGCCTCCTCCCCGCCAGCCGAGGACGGTACGAGCAAGCCTGCCTCATCGCTCTTGAGCCCGCGCCCCGCCCCGGATACACTCTGCCGCATGGATCCCCGTGCACGCGACCTCTTCGCCCGCGCCCGCCGCCTGGTCGTGAAGGCCGGCACCCGCGTCCTGCTCGACGCGGACGGGCGCCTCGATCTGAACTCCATCCGGCGTTTGCTGGAGGAGCTGGCCGGACTCTGCGCCGGCGGCCGGCAGGTCATCTTCGTGACCTCGGGCGCGATCGGCGCCGGGCTCGCCCCGCTCGGCTTCGCGGCGCGCCCGACGGCGATTCCCGAACTGCAGGCCGCGGCCGCGGTCGGGCAGAGCCTGCTCATGCAGGCGTACAACGGCTTCCTCGCCCCGCTCGGCTACACCGTGGCCCAGGTCCTGCTCACCCACGAAGACCTCGAGGACCGCCACCGCTACCTGCACGTGCGCAATGCGCTGACCGCGCTCACGGGCCGGCGCGTGCTCCCGGTGATCAACGAGAATGACGCGGTCTCGGTCGAGGAGATCCGCACCGGCGACAACGACCTGCTTTCCGCCATGGTCGCCAACCTGGTCGGCGCCGACGCGCTGGTCCTGCTCTCCGACGTGGCGGCGCTGTGCACCGCCGATCCGACGCGCGACCCGAACGCGCGTCCGATCCCGGTCGTCGAGCAGGTCACGCCCGAGATCGAGGCCATGGCCCAGGGATCTACCTCAGGGATGGGGAAGGGCGGCATGGCCTCGAAGGTGCGCGCGGCCAAGGCCGTGACGGCGGCGGGCGGCGCGTTGTTCCTGACCCACGGCAAGCGTTCGACGCTGACGGCGGTCGTCGAGGGCCGGGCCGAGGGGACGCTCTTCCTGCCCGCGCCCGATCCGCTGAACCACCGGCAGCGCTGGATCGTCCATACGCTGCGCCCGGCCGGCGAGCTGGTGGTCGACGCGGGCGGCGCGCGCGCCCTGCGCGCGGGCGGCAAGAGCCTGCTGGCCGTCGGCATCGTCGAAGTGCGGGGCGAGTTTGCGGTCGGCGACGCCGTGCTGATCCGGGACGACGCGGGCGCTCCGGTGGCGCAGGGGCTCGCGAATTACGCCGCCGCCGACGTGCGCACGATCCGCGGCCGGCGCACCGGCGAAATCGCCGAACTGCTCGGCGTGCGCACCTACGACGAAGTCGTGCATCGCGACAATCTGGTGCTGCTGCAGGACGCGGCGACCAAGACCAGGTCCCCGTAGGAGGAAAGGCGACGATCGCATGGACGGCGAGAGGCAGACCGACGACCTGGCGCGCGCCATGACGGCGCTGGCGGACGCGGCGCGGGCGGCGGCGGACACGCTGCGCACGATCTCCGGCGCCGACCGTAGTAATGCCCTGCGCGGCCTGGCGCGCGGCCTGCGCGCGGCCGGACCGGCCATCCTGGCGGCGAACGCCGAGGACGTCGCGGCGGCGCGCGCGGCGGGCCTGGGCGCGGCGACGCTGGCCCGGCTGGCGCTCGATCCGTCGCGCCTGGAGGCGATGGCGCGCGGCGTCGCGGCGGTCGCCGAGCAGCCCGACCCGATCGGCGAGCGGCTCGACGCGCGCACCGGGCCGTCGGGCATCCGCGTCGCGCGCATGCGCGTGCCGATCGGCGTGATCCTGATGATCTACGAGGCGCGGCCGAACGTGACCGCCGAGGCCGCGGCGCTCTGCCTCAAGGCGGGCAACGCCGGCCTCTTGCGCGGCGGCTCCGAGGCCGCGCGCTCCCACCGCGCGATCGGCGCCTGCCTGGCCGCCGCCTTCGGCGCCGCCGGATTGCCCCCGGCTACCGCCCAGGTGATCGCCCGACCGGAGCACGAGGCCGTGGATCACCTGCTGCGCCTGGAACGCCAGATCGACCTGGTGATCCCGCGCGGCGGCTAGGGGCTGATCCGCTCCGTGGCCGAGAAATCGCGTATTCCGGTGATCAAGCACTACAAGGGGAACTGCCACGTCTACGTGGACGCGGCGGCCGACCCGGAGATGGCGGAAGCGATCGTGCTCAACGCCAAGATCCAGCGGCCCGCGACCTGCAACGCCGCCGAGAAGCTGCTCGTTCACGCCGCGGTGGCGCCCGCCCTGCTGCCGCGCCTCGCCGCGCGCCTGCGCGCCGCCGGCGTCGAACTGCGCGGGGACGCGCGGGCGTGCGCGCTGGTGCCGGAAGCCCGGGCCGCCGCGCCTGCCGACTGGGAGGAGGAGTATCTCGACCTGATCATGACCGTCGCCGTGGTGGAAGACCTCGACGCGGCGATCCGCCACGTCAATCGCTACGGCTCGCGCCATACGGAGGCGATCGTCACGCGCGATGCGGCCGCGGCGCGCCGCTTCCAGCGCGAGGTCGACAGCGCCTCGGTGCTGTGGAACGCCTCCACCCGCATGGCCGACGGCGGCGAATACGGCCTGGGCGCGGAGATCGGCATTTCCACGGACAAGCTGCACGCACGCGGGCCGATGGGCGCCCTCGAGCTGACCTGCCTCAAGTGGGTGGTCGACGGCGACGGTCAGGTGCGCGCCTGAAGGTGCGTGGGAAGCGCAGGATCGGCGCAGGATTCGTTCCGCCTGAAGAGGCTGTCGCAATAGTCGGCGGCCGGGCCACCCCGGGGCGGACATAGGGGTCCGCCCCTACCAAAAACCGTGGTTTGGCGTAGGGGCGGACCCCCGTGTCCGCCCCGCCCGCTCACCGATTCCGACCTTCCGGCACCTTTTGCGACAGCCTCTGATGGCGGAACTACGAACGGCTCGGCTTGCGCTCCGACGGAGAGCGGGAAATTCCGGACCTGGATCGGCGACGAGGTGTGAAGTGACGCGAATGACTGCGGTACTTGCCCTGGCGCTCTGCGTGCTCGCCGGTACCTCGGCTGCCGACGGCCCCCCGCCCGCCCCCGCCGCGCCGCCCGGGATCACGGCGATGACGTTCAATCTCCGCATCGCGCTCGTCCCGGACGGCTGGAACGCCTGGCCCTTCCGTGCCGGCTTCGTCGCCGACGTGATCCGCCGCGAAGACCCGGACGTCGTCGGCGCGCAGGAGACGCTCGGTTTCGCGGCCAAGGACCTGCTCCGGCGCTTGCCGGAGTACGCGGTGCTGGGAAAGCCGGGAGACGCCGATTTCTGGCTCGAGCTGAACGCGATCTTCTACCGGCGCGATCGCCTCGAGGCGCTGGATTCGGGAATCCTCACGCTCTCCGATACGCCCGAGAAGCGCGGCAGCCGCACCTGGGACAACGTCGCTTCGCGCTCCGTCCTGTGGGCCCGCTTTCGCCAGAGGGCGGGCGGCCGCTGCTTCTACTTCTACGACACCCACCTCGACCACCGCGGCGGCGATTCGAAAACGCGCGGCGCACGCGTGATCCGCGACCTGGTCGCACGCCAGGCCGCGCCCGCCGAACCGGCGTTGCTCACCGGCGACTTCAACTGCAACGTCGCCGCCCCGGCGTGGCGCATCCTGACCGGCGCGCAGGTCGAGGAGGGACGCGCCGGCGATTTCCGCGACGCCTGGCTCGCCGTCCACGGCCGCGAGCCCGAGGAGGGAACCTACCACGGCTACACCGGCCACTCGGTCGGCGCGCGCATCGACTTCGTGCTCGCCCGCCCGGGCCTGCGCGCCGTCCGTGCCGACATCCTGCGCGACCGTCGCGGCCCGCTCTTCCCTTCCGATCACTATCCGGTGATCGCCCGATTCGAGTGGGAATAGGGCCGCACCCCGGAGCCCGCCGGATGCATGTCCGGTATTGCCGACGCGCTTGTCCCCTCGATCGCCGTCCCCGTGACGCGGAGTACTGGGCCGCCGCAGCGGGCGTCCCTTGGCGGGAGCATGGCTTCCGTCGTCCTCGTATCTCGTACTCGTACTCGTACTCGAACGCCCTGGGCATTCGAGTACGAG
>JACRIP010000323.1 GCA_016220045.1 Planctomycetota bacterium | reverse complement strand
GGATCGGCCCGTCCGGCACGCGTTGCCTCGTAGAGACGTTGCGGGGGCGTGATGAAGTGCTGTCTGCCATGGTATTGCAGGCGCTCGGGAACGCGAGCACGGACCTGAGCATCGCGCTGCCGGCGATCAACGCGGCGGCGCGGAGCGGGAATGCGGCCCTGCGCCGCGCCGCAGCGGAGTGCCTGACCCGAATCGACCCCCGCTCGGAGCGGACCCGCGAATTGCTGCTGGCCGATCTGTACGGCGATCACCTGGCGGTCCGGGAGGAGGCCGCACACCGGCTCGCTGACTTGGGCCGAGCGGCTGTTCCCTCCCTGGTAGAGCAGCTCCAGAGCCCCGACCCGGACCGGCGGCTCGTGGTTCTCTACGCCTTGCAGTTCGTCGACGACGACCAGTGGGAGGGAGTCCGGAGCGTCCTGCCCACCGCAGCCGATCCGGATCCGCGCGTTCGTGCCCTGGCGCTGCGTCTGCTGGGCAGAGCACGCGCCGGAGCGGTGCTTCCGCTGGTCCGCGCCTTGGACGACCCCAGCCCAGCGGTCCGCGAAGCGGCGGTGCGCGCGATCAGCTCCAGCCCCGATCGTGTCGCCCGCGAGTCGGCAGCTCCTCGTTTGGCCCGGGCTCTCCTGAACGGCGACGTGGCTGCGAGCGACCTGGTCGCAGCCGCACTCGAGCGAGCCGGCTCCTCGGGGCGGGCGTCCCTCATCGAGGTCGCGGCAGCGGGAGCCGGCGCGGCGCGTTTGGCGGCCATCGACGCGCTCGGCGCCGGCTCGGCGGCGAGTCCGGACCCGGTTCCCGCGCTGGTCCAGGCCCTCGAGGACGGCGACCCCAGGGTGCGTTCGGAAGCCGCCCGTGCGCTGGGGCGATTGGGTCCCGCCGCCCGGCCGGCGCGGACCGGGCTCCTCCGCGCCCTGCATGCGGCGGAAGCCGTAGTTCGCAGCGCCGCGGCGGCGGCCGTCGCCCGACTCGGTGGCGCGGACTCCGCGGTCGAAGCGGGCCTCGCGGCGGCCATGCGCGACGAAGCGCCCGACGTGCGGGAAGCCGCGGCCCGTGCGGCTCGACATCTGGGCCCGACGCTGGTCACTGCGTTGGGCGCAGCGCTCGGGGATCCCGAACCGGACGTTTGCAGCGCAGCGGCAGACTCGATCAAGTGGCTCGGTCCCGAGGCACGCTCGGCGATTCCCCAATTGGTGCGGGCCGCGCAGGGCCCAGGGCCGATGCCTTACCATGCAACCCAAGCCCTGGAGGCGATGGGACCCGCCGCAATCCCCGCGCTCTCCGACCTGCTCCGTTCGCCCGACCGCGAGAGCCGGGAACGCGCCGCCGAGATCCTCGCGGAACTGGGGCCCGATGCTGAGATGGCGCTGCAACCTGCCGTCGAGCTCATTCGCGGCGTTGAACGGACAGGTTCGACCGCGGCCATCCGGGTGCTGGCGGAATCGGGGCTGAAGGCTCTACCCTATCTCCGAGAGTTTCTGAAACATCGAAGCAGCGGCATCCGCATCGAGTCCATCGAAATCCTGGCGGATATGGATGTGCGGAGCCCCGACGTCATGGCCGGATTGGCGGAGGGCCTGACGAACGACCATTACTCTGTGCCGAACCACGCGGCCGAGGCCATGGTTCGCTGCCCGGAGGGTGCTGGAATGGCCCTGCCCTACCTGCGATCGGCAGCCTTCGCCGGGGGGGCCGGGATTGGCCGCTACTCGGCTCGTGACATCCTTGCGAGCCTGGGCCCGACCGGTATCGAAGCGGCGCGCGGAGCATTCCGGAATCCGGATCCGACGATTCGGTTGGCCGCCATGGAATTCCTCCGGGAGTTGCGGTCCACGTCTCTTCCGGCCTGCGTGGAGCTTTCGCTCGCGGGACTGAAGGATCCGGATGCAAATGTCCGGGCCGGCGCGGCGGAGGCCCTGGAGGGGCTGAGGACACTTCCTGAGGAGACCGCCGCGGAGCTCGTCCGCGCCCTTGGCGACACCGATGAGCGGGTCCGCGTGCGCGCTGCGATCGGCCTGCTAAGGCGTGACCCCGGCGCCGGAGACGCGGCGACCCTACTCCGGAACACGCTGCACGCCGAGTCGGCCGCGATGCGAATGCAGGCCGCCGTCGCCTTGCTGGAAGCCGGGTTGGACGTGCCGGAGGCCAAGCGCCTCCTTTACACCCTCGCCAGGTCGGAGGATCCGTTCCTGAGAATTGAGGCCATCAAGGCGATGATGCGGCTGGCGCCCGAAGTTGACCCGATCCCTGCGTTGATTGATCTGGCGGGACTCGGGCACCAGGACGCCATTCCGTGCAGCTGGGCCCCCTGCGTCTTGCTCGCCAGAGGGAGTCGCGTGGTCCGGCCATTGATCGAGGACGGGTTTCACGGCGGTGGCGACTTCCGGCACCTGCTGGTTCCCTTGAAGTGGCTGGGGCCGGACGCACGCGAGGCGGTGCCCGCTCTGGCCGAAGCACTGGTGGAGCGGCCCCGTTACCATCGCGTGGAGATCCTGGAAACGCTGGGTGCCATCGGTGCTCCCGCACGGTCGGTGGTTCCCAGACTTCAGGAAATGCTCAAGGCGACGCGCGTGACGGTCGCGGCGCCGGCAGCGGAAGCGGCGGGGGGCGCGGCTTCGGAACGGCCCGCACCGGCGGACAGCGGGGACGGGCTCGATGAACCGGCTCGTGCCGTGGAGCTCAGAGCACTCGGCCGCGCGTTGGCGTGCATCGATCCGGCCGGGAGCGCCTCCAGCGGTGTCATCGACGAGCACCTGGCGGATCCGGAGCCCGAGGTGCGCAGGGAAATGGTCAAGACGCTCGGAGAACTCGATCGACTGCGCTGGGATCCCATTCCCGCCCTGCGCCATGCTCTGCGGGATCGTTCGGCGAGCGTGCGCTCGGAAGCGGCCCGGGCGCTCGGAAGCATGGGGCCGGAAGCCCTCGAAGCGGTGCCGGACCTGGCCACGGCCCTGGATGACGACGAACCGGAGGTCGCGTCAGGTGCCGCGCTTGCCCTCGGCAGGATCGGGCATGCGGCCTCCCGGCGCGCGCTGCCTGCCCTCCAGAAGGCGCTGGACTCGCCAGACTCGAGTGTGCGGCGCGCGGCGGCCGAGGCGATCGAGCGCGCAGCTCTTCCGGTTGAGCGCTGATTGAATCCGGGCGGCTGGATGGGGTGGCCGCGCGCGCGAGCCGAAGCCGCGGTCTGGCGAGTCGTTGGAGGCGGCGAGTGAGGATGGAACCGCGCGGCGTTGGGCGTCCTCGCGGCCGCTGACTCCTGCCGCGCGCGCGCTTTGCCGATGAAGGGGATGGACCCTTCGCAGGAGGCGCCCCGATGCCCCGCTCGCCTCCGCCCGCTCCCGCGCCCTACCATCGGCTACTCGTCTTCGTCCGGAAGGCGACCGGACTTCGAAGGCGGTCCCGGTGGACCTGCAAGACCGCTGGGTGATTCGGCTACTCGACCTCTTCGCGGAGATGTTCGGCGGCGCAACGTCCTACGGCCGCGGAGTTGGCGCGTGGCGCGACGGCCGCGGTCCGACGCAGTGGGACCGCGTGACCGTGGTAGAGTCCTGGATCGACCCGACCGCCCCGAACCTCCCCCGACGCTTCGTCCGGCTGCTATGCGCGCTCGCCAGGATGCGCGTGGAGTTGCGGCAGAAGGTGGTGGGTTGTATACTGGACGGGCGGTGGGTGTTCGCGAAGTGAGGAGCGCAACCATGAAGCCGACGATTTACGAGATGTTCGACCGCGCGGCGAAG
>JACRIP010000322.1 GCA_016220045.1 Planctomycetota bacterium | reverse complement strand
TCAAACGGCGGTATTTCGCGGATGAGTAGCCGACGAGCCGCCGTGAGCGCGACGGCACGATTAGCTCGCGGTCGAGATGGGCTCCGCGGGTGGCGTGGCCCGAGGGGGATGTGTGGCCGTCCGTGACGCGAGCCCCGCGCCACGGGGCCCCTGCGACGCGGGTGCGTCGCCCCGCGACCGGGGTGCTACCTCATGCGACCTGGGTGCGATGTCCCCCGACCATGGTCCACCGCCCCTGCGAGCGGCATGCGCCGCCCCCCGATCCGTGTGCGCCGCCCCTGCGACATGGGTTCCGGGTTGTCGCGATCCCGGTGCGGCGCTTCCCGACCTCGGCACCTGCGAATCCGACCTCGGCGCGAGCGAATCGGACCACGGCGCCCGCCTTTCCCCACCCGGCGGCTCGTCATCTCGACCGCGCCGCAGCCCTCCCCCGACCGTGCCGCCGCCCTCGCCCGACCGCGCGGCCAACTGCCTCCGACCGCGCTGCCAACCGCCCCTGACCACACCGTCCCTCACCGGTCGTGGCCGGAAGGCGGGGCACGCCCGCTGGAGCCTCGTCCTCGGGGCGTCCCTCGTCGCCGTCCTCGCGGCAGCACTCGCCCTGCAGACCCGAAATCCGCCCATCCCGGTCGACCCCGCGGCAGAGCTTCCTCCGTCCTCCCGCCCGCCGCCGTCCGCGCCGGAGAGGAAACCGATTCTCCCGGCCGCCCTCTGGCACTGGCGCGGCGATGTCGCACTCTCTAAGGACGAATCCGACCTGCTCCGGCAGATGGGCTGCAAGACCGTCTTCGCCTATCAGGGCGTCATCGAATCCGCTGCCGGACGGTTCGCCCTCTCGCCGGGCGGCGGCCAACTCAACCTGCCGGACGGCGTCGCCTTGCACGCCGTGTTCCGCCTCGCGGCGTCCGCGACCGCGGCACTCACGCCGGAGAAGACCGCGGCAGCCCGCGCCCTGATCCTCGACGCATTCCAGAAATGCCGCCGCAAGCACCCGCTCCTTGCCGGCCTCCAGCTTGATTGCGACATGCCGACTTCCCGGCTCGGCGAGTATGCCGAATTCCTGCGCGAACTGCGCACGGGCCTGCCCCCGGAATGCGAGCTCTCCGCGACTATGCTCCTTGACTGGCTGCGCTCCGCGGATCTTCCCGCGCTGATGTCCGCCGTCGACTTCGTGGCCCCCCAGTTCTACTCGACCGAGCCGCCGAAAGGCCCCGACGCCGACTCCCTCGTCTTTGGCGGCGACCTGAAAGCGGCGATCCTGCGCCTCGAAGCGATCGGGAGGCCGTACCTCGTCGGCCTGCCGGTCTTCGAACAATGCTCGCTCTTCGACGCGGCGGGTCGGCTGGAGATGCCCGCGCTTCCGGTCTCGGCCGAGGGCGCCCTCGCCGCCGGCGCCCAGTTCCGCAGGCAGTCGCTCGGCGCCGAAAACACCGTGGAGCTGGCTTTCCCGGAGCCCGCAACCGTCGGTAACCTCCGCATCCCGGCCGGCGCGCGTCTGCTCATCGGGATGCCCACCGCGGTCGCGCTCTGCGCGCAGGTGTTGACGCTCCGAGATCTCACGCCGAAGCACTGCAGAGCCGTGTGCTTCTACCGTCTGCCCGGCGGGGAATCCACCCACACGCTGTCGCTGGCTCAGGTGAACGCCGCACTCTCCGGCACGGTCGCCCCGGCGCGCCTGGCGGCGACCCTGTCCCGCCATGACGGCGCGTGGCGGCTCCGCATCCGCAACGGCGGCGCCGAGGACTGGCTGAACTTCGCCGCGCCGGCACGGGTGACCCTGCAGGCGGCGAACGGTCACGCCGCGGTCGAGCCGCTCCTCTCCGCCGGCCGGCCCTACCGCTGCTACCCGACACGGGGTGGAAATCCATGTTCGCCCCTCCGGGCGGACGGGATCGCGGTGGAGATCGGTCTCGTGCGGGCCGGCCAGGAGATCGCGCTCGAGCCGATACGCCTCGAATGTCGGAATGACAGCCGGACGATTTCGGGCAAACTGTCGTGGGGTGTGCACAGCGCGGATCTGGAGGTGGTCAATGCGGCCGATTAGGGTTTGCGCGGTTCTTCTCATCGCGGCGTTGCTGGCCCAGCCGGCCCATGCCTGCGGCCCGGAATACGACGACGCCCACCGCGGACATAACGACTACCTGAGCAGCGGAAACCTGGAGGAGTTCTACTACTCGCTGTACTACCCCGGCGACACGCTCGCAGCCCGAAGAAAACGCGGGGAGGCCGCCTACGCGAAGGCCGGCGAGAGCGAAGGCCGACGCGACTTCGCCGGGGCGCTCGTCCAGTACCGGGTGGCGCTCCAGGAGCTGAATGGACTCGGAATCCGTCCCGTCAGTTACGGTTCCCTTACCGAGCCAAGCCCCGTGCGGAAAATCCAGGATCGGGTGGAGCTCTTGGGCTCTCTGAAGGGAGGTGAAAACCCAGAGGAAATCGTCGCGTATCTCAAGGCCGCGGCCGATGGAGAGGTCGAGGTGCTGAAGCGGATCGAGAACGCCGGGACCTTCCTTTCGGACAACGCCGCGTACGCCCTGGCCCTGATCGAATTCGAAAAGAGCAACTTCGGAACCGCGATCGAGCTCTTCGATGGCTTCGCCAGGCGTTTCCCTGATTCCGAGAAGAGGGACGCGGCTGCCTACCGCGCCGCGAGGGGTAGGCTCGCCGCGGCGTGGGCCAACCCGGTGCACCAGGATCGGGAGATCGACGATGCGCTGCGGGGATTCGACAGGTATCTAGGTGGATGTCCGCAGGGGGCGTATCGCGCCGAGGCGCTCGGCTGGCAGGCGTTTCTCCTCTACCGCCATGACGTCTACCTGCCGTCGCGGCGGGCCTGGAGTTCGGCGGCGGACGCCATCCGGATCTACCTGCGGATTCTGGATGACGCCGCGCTCCATTCGATGTTCGTGCCGGCGGTCCAGTCCCTGCGCTTCGCCTACCGCAAAGTGCGCAAGAACCCGCCGAACGAGGTGATGGAGAGCCCGAAGCACGCGGCCGCCTTCATCTGGCATGCGGCGACGGACTTCCTGGGCCCCTGGCCCCGCAAAGAGGATGACCCCAGCCAGATGGCGGGCATTCTCGAAATGGCGCGGAAGCACGCGTCCGCCTTCGCGGCGCTGGACCTGCCCGGCGACCTGATCGCCGGCCTGGCGCAGGCGTTCTACCTGGCCGGCGAGAAGGATACGGCCCGGAAATTCGCCGACCAGGCAATGGCCGGCCGGCGCCCTGCCCTGGCGATCTGCATCGCCGCCCGGCTCGAGATCGATCGGGGCAATCTCCGCGCGGCCGAAGCGCTGTTTGCGGAACTTGCGGAGAAGCATGGCGAATTCCTCGGCCGGTTCGACCTCGGGCTGTGCATCGGCGCGGCGTACGAGCAGGCCGGCGACATGAAGAACGCCCTGAAGTGCTACCTCCTGACGGGTTCCCGGGACGACGTCGACATCCTCACCGACGGCGAGATTGCGGTCGATGATTTCAAGGCGTTCGTGGATGCGAGTCCGGGGGTGAAGCCACCGGAGGTCGTGTGGAAAGGCTGGGGGTATCGTGAAACCGTCGGTTGGCCGGGCGAGTCGAAAGACGATGCGGTCACGTACCTGCGGGAACGTCTGGCGGTGCGGCTGGCGCGGGCGGGTCGCTGTGCGGAGGCGCTCGGGTATCTCGATCCCGCGGGTGGACGCGCCCAGACCGTCCGCGAGCTCATCGAGCTCGAGGGGAAGCTCAACAAGGCCGCCGCGGGCGATCGCCCGGCGGCCCTGTATGCCGTGGCGGCGCTTTGGTATCACCGAGGAGAGCGGATCGCATTCAACGGCTGCTATTGGCACCAGTTCTACTGCGACGACAGATTGAGCGCAGCCAAGGCGAAGGGCGCGGACCTGCCGCAGGCGGAACGGGCCGCGTGGGCGCGGCGTGAGGAGAACATGATCTCCATGTCGAAGTACCAGCGCGCCCTGCCCCTTTTCCTGGCGATCGTGGAGAAGTATCCGCAGAGCCCGGAAGCTCCGAAGGCGCTCTACTCGGCGGCCCTGTGCCTTTACTGGATGTGCGGCGACAACCGCATGGGGTATTCGAAGTACTGGGAGCGGCGCGGGCGGGAGGAGAAGTGGCGGGGGGAGGGCAACGCGCTGATGCGGCGCATCGGGAGGGAGTATCCCGACCACCCGCTGGCGAAATCGGAATGGGTAACCGGAGTAGGCGGTGGGGAGAAGCGATAGCCCGACAAGGCTGAACTGCGAGACCACGCCAGGACGGTTTTCGGTCGCGCAGCGGCGATTCCGCGGCCTGCCAAGCGGTTCCTGGGCGCGCGGGCGTCCTCGCTTGCGCCGCGCGGGCGCGGACGCCCGCGCTCCCAGGCAGCAGGTGACCTGCGGGCGCCTGGGGGCGAGCGGTCGAAGTGTTGTAGCGATAGCCGTCTCGGCGGGGGCTGGCAGTCCGGACTCGGGCGGTCGCGCGGAACCACCGAAGTCGCAGAAGTCACGCAGCGCTACGGGATCCGGGGCCCACGCGCGACGGAGGGCGGAGAGCGGTGCCGGTCGGCGACCCGGCGGCGCTTGCACTCGTGAGTTGCTTCCGAGCGGGGGATCGCCCGCCAGTGGAGCAAACCACCAGGCGAAACGGCCCCAACCCCTCCCATCGCCTCACATTTGACTTGTGCCCCGGCTAGGGCGTGGGTAGTATTCGCGCGGGAAACTATCGAAACTAGCGAAACTAGCGAAGCTATCGAGGCGGCTGGAGGGAATCCGGGGCGTCTGCTCGCCGGATCTGCCGGCGCCCCAGGCAGTCACCGCCGCCGCACGTGCCCCTCCCCCCCCACCCTCCCCCCCCCCGCGACGACGGCCGAGCCCGCGAGCATCAACCCGATGAGTGAAACCCCGTCGCCCCCCTCCCTGCCCGCGTACGCGCCTGCGCCCGGCGGTCGGGCCGCCGTGGCCGGCCCGGCGACCCCCGACCTCGCCGGCCTCCTCGGGCGCCTGCTGGAGGTCGACGGCGACGCGGTGGTGCTCGCCGACGCGACACAGCGCATTATCTACGTCAATCCGGTCGCCGTCGCCACATTCGGGTATTCGCCCGATGAAATCCTGGGTCAACCGCTGGAACTCCTGGTCCCCCCGCCCGCCCGCGAGCACCATCGCGAACGGGTAGCCGGCTTCATCCGCGGCCCCGTGACCGCGCTCTCTTTCGCAGACCGGCCGTGCCTGCTGGCCGCCCGCAAGGACGGCGCCCGGATCCCCGTCGAGATCTCGGTCTGCAAGGTCGAGGCCGGCGGGCAGTTGCTGCTCGCGGCCTTCGTGCGCGACGTCGCCGAGCGCACGCGGGCCGCGGCGCAGCGCGCGCACGAACGTGAACTCCTGCGCGTCAGCGAGGAGCGCTTCCGCCTGCTCGCCGACAACGCGCAGGACATCGTGTATCTCCGGCGGCTCGTGCCGACGCCGCGGATGGAGTACATCAGCCCCGCGGTCGCGCGCATTCTCGGCTACTCGCCGGAGGAACTGATCGCCGACCCGGGGCTGCTGTCGCGCCTGGCTCACCCCGAGGACCGGTCGCTGCTGGCGTCGATCCTGGACGGCGCCGAGGGTACGGAAACTACCCGGTCCCTGCGCTACCGCCACCGCGACGGGCACTGGGTCTGGGCCGAGGGCCGCCGCAGCCTGATTCGCGACGCCGCGGGCCGGCCGGTCGCGGTCCACGGCATCGTGCGCGACGTCAGCGAGCGCGAGCGCGCGGAACAGGAAAGTCGGCTGTTGCAGGCGGTCATGCTGCAGGTCGAGCGCGCCTACGACTTCGACTCCACGGTCGGCGCCGTGCTGCGGCAGATCTGCGCGGCGACCGGCTGGGTCTACGGCGAAGTCTGGACGCCGTCCGCCGCCGGGCTGCACCTGGAGTGCCACCCGGCCTGGCATGGCGATCCCGAGGCCCTGCGCGAGTTCCGCGCCGTGGCGGCGCGCGAGACCTTCGCGCGCGGGCACGGCCTGCCCGGCCGGGTCTGGCAGACGGGGAAGTCGGAATGGATGCAGGAGCTGACGCCGGCACGCGGTTTCCTGCGGGCGGAGCCGGCGGCGGCGGCCGGGCTGCGCTCGGCCGTGGCGCTCCCGGTCCTGCATGGGAGAGAGGTAATCGCCGTATTGGTATTCCTGCTCGCGGAGACGCGTGAGGAGGATGCACGCCTGTTGCAGCTCGTCTCCATCGTGTCCGGGCAGCTCGGCGGGCTGGTGCGCCGCAAGCAGATCGAGGACGAGCAGCGCGCGCTGGTGCGGCGGCAGGCGTTGGTCGCCGAGCTGGGACACCTGGCGCTGCGCGAGACCGAGCTCGACCTCGTTTTCGACCGCGCCGTTTCGGCCGCGGCGCGCGGTCTGGACGCGCCGCTCGCGACGATCCTCGAGCTCCTGCCCGATGGCTCGGCGCTGCGGCTGCGGGCCGGCCGGGGCTGGAAGCCGGGCCTGGTGGGCGCCGCGCTGGTGTCGCTCGGCCGGGAGTCGCAGGCCGGATACACGCTCGGGGTCGCCGGGCCGGTGATCGTGGAGGACTTTGCCCGGGAGCGGCGCTTCACGGCGCCGCCGATCCTGATCGACCACGCGGTGGTGGCCGGAGTCAGCGTGCCGATCGTCGGGCCCGGCGGCGCCTACGGCGTGCTCGGCGTCCACGCCACCGCCGCGCGACGTTTCTCGCCGCGCGACGTGCACTTCCTCGAATCGATCGCCAACATTCTCGGGGCCGCGATCGGACGGCGTCGCGCGGAGCAGGAGCTGCGCGAGGGCCACGCGCGGCTCGAGCGCGCCCTGGTCGAGCTGCGCGCCGCCGAACAGCACGTGATCAAGCAGGAGCGGATGCGCGCCCTCGGCCAGCTCGCCAGCGGCATCGCCCACGACTTCAACAATTCGCTGTCGCAGGTGCTGGGATTCACCGACCTGATCCTGGAAGCGCCGCAGTTGCTCGACAACCGGGCGAAGACCCTGGAGTACCTGAATCTGGTCCGCACCGCCGCCGGCGATGCGGCGGCGGTGGTGGCGCGGCTGCGCGAGTTCCACCGCGAGCGCGGGGCGGACGAGGTGTTCCTCCCGGTGCGGCTCAACGCCCTGGTGGCGCAGGTCGTGCTCCTGACGCAGCCGCGATGGAAGGACCAGGCGCTGGCCGGCGGCCGGACGATCCAAATCGTCCAGGAACTGGGCGAGATCCCGCTGATCACCGGCGGCGAAGCCGAGCTGCGCGAGGCGTTGACCAACCTGGTCTTCAACGCCGAGGATGCGTTGCCGAAGGGCGGAGTGATCACGCTGCGGACGCGCATGGGGGATCGGTGCGTGCTGTTGGAGGTGGCGGACACCGGGAGCGGTATGACCGAGGAGGTGCGGAAGCGCTGCCTGGATCCGTTCTTCACGACCAAGGGGGAGCGCGGGACGGGGCTGGGGCTGTCGATGGTGTATGGGGTGATCCAGCGGCACGAGGGCGCAATCGAGATCGCGAGCGAACCGGGGCGGGGTACGACATTTACGCTGCGCTTTCCGTTCCGGACGGCGACCCGGATGCTGCCGGCGGTGGAGGGCGGCGCGTCGGCGCAGCAGCCGGCCCTGCGGATCCTGGTGGTGGAGGACGAGGAAGCGATCCGTTACGTGCTGGCCGAGTACCTGAAGATGGACGGCCACCTGGTCG
>JACRIP010000334.1 GCA_016220045.1 Planctomycetota bacterium | reverse complement strand
CCCCGTTCCCCGCCCCCGCCCGCCGCTACCCCACCGCCCGGATGCCCGCCGCCACCACCGTCCAGTCGTCCTCCTGCGGCACACGCGGGTCGAAGTCTAAGCTGAATTCCAAATGCGCGGTCCGATCACTACCGGTCCGCATCGCAGCCCTCGCCTACGGCGTGCAGAGATCGCTGAGGCAAATCACCCGGATCCGTTGGGTCGACTTGAGCCGCAGGTCGTTCGTGACAAAACAGTGCGCGCCGGCTCGGATGGCCCCTGCAATTTGAAGAGCGTCGGGAAGCCGAAACTTGCTTTCAGCACGGATCTCCGCCGCGAGTCGAGAGCACTCGACGTCAATGTGAATCAAATCCAGGCCCGCCGAGTGCTCCAGGAATGCTTGATATCGTACCGCGAGATCCATGCGGCCCAGAGCCAGGGGCTGGACCAGCACCTCGGCCAGGGTCAACACCGTGGTCACACAGCGCAGCCTGCCGGATTCGAGCTCGTCCACCAAGAGTGGGCGCACTAACGGAGCGAAGATGGGGTGGGATTCGATGAAATAGATCAAGGGCGCCGTGTCGAGCGCGACCACGGCGCCGTCCGGCACGGCGGCCCAGGGATTCACCGCGCCCACTCCTCACGCTCGCCGTCAACGTAGGCTTGAGCGTCGACCCCGTGCCAAATCTCCTTCCCCAGCCCTTCCAGGTCCCTCATTCCCATCGGCGCGGAGCTCGACGCCGGTTTCGGCTCGACGGTGAGAAGGATATTCACGGGACCCGGCGCCAACCCACTCTGCACTTCGAGGCGCAGGATTCCATCTTGCTGTACTTCGCCCTGAAGCTTCAAGCTCTTCATTTCAGCACGTCTTCCACAGAAGTGGCTTCCCCCGTCTCGCGCTAAAGGATTCCCGCCGCGAGCTTGATCTTCCTGGATTTTACCAGTTCGCGGTGCCGGAAAGAAGGAGTGGTTTCGATCGCCCGTCGGCTCCCCCGCGCGGGTGATGGCCGGCACAGGTGCCGACGATCATCCCGACGTCGTGCGCCGCGGATCGCCCGCCGCCCGCCGCCCGCCGCCCCGGCCGCTCCCCTCCCCGCTCCCCTCCCCGCCCCCGTTCCCCGCCCCCGCCCGCCGCTACCCCACCGCCCGGATGCCCGCCGCCACCACCGTCCAGTCGTCCTCCTGCGGCACCGCGCCACGGAACCCCGCATGCACGCCGCGCAGCGCCTTGATGAACTCGTTCGGCGGCAGGTGTCGCTGGTCGCGCACCGCGGCCAGCACGCGCCGCCGCCCGAACTGCTCCCCCTTCCCGTCATGCTGCTCCCACACCCCGTCCGTGAAGAGGACCAGCCGGTCTCCCGGCGCCAGCCCCGCCATCCGCTCGACAGCGAAGCGCGCGCCGCCCAGCATGCCGAGCGCCGGGCCCGCGCGGTCCGGTTCCTCGAAGACTCCGGTAGCTGCCCGATAGAGCGCCGGCGCGTCGTGCCCCGCGCTGGCAAAGCGGAATTCGCCCTCCTCGAGGTCGAGCACGCCGTAGAGCAGGGACATGATCATCCCCTGCTTGATGTCCGGCTTGACGTAGGCGTTGAGCTGCGCCAGCAATTCACCCGGGTCGCCCGCCACCTCCGCCCGCGCGCGCAGGAAGGCGCGCACGCCCATCAGCAGCACCGCGACCTGCAGCCCGTGGCCCGACACGTCGCCGATCGCGATGCCGACCTTGCGCTCCGACAGCTTCACGAAATCATAGTAGTCCCCCCCGCCGCCCTCACAGGAGGCGCTCACGCCGTCGAGCGCCAGGCCCGCCAGGTCCGGCACCCGCCCGGGAAGCAGCGCCCGCTGCACCCGCCCGGCCAGCGCGTACTCCTGCTGCTTGGACTCGACCTCGACGGTGGAGCGCTGCGCCACCGCGCCGGTCAGCACGGCCGTCGCCGTCTCCGCGACCGCCACCAGCAGCTCCTGGTCGGCGGCCGAGAAAGCCCCGCGCGCGGCGTCGCCCGCGAGCACCAACACGCCGAGCGGCTTCCCTTCCGCCCGGAGCGGCATGACCAGCAGCGAAGCAATCCCGGCCGGGACGGTCGCCGGCGCCAGCTTCGGCCACGTGCGTGCGTCCGGTATCAGGAAGATCCTGGAGGTCTCGCTGCACTCGTTCACCAGCGGGTGCCGGGTGGCGAGCTGGATCGCGGTCACGCGCTGGTCGAGCAGCCCGCGCTCAGCCTCGCGACACAGCTTCTCGTCGCGCTCGAGCAGGAGCGCGCCCCCTTGCGCGCCGCAGGCCGCCATCAGCGCGTCCAACCAGCGCGGCACGAGCTCGCGGGCGTCGCGCAGGCCGGCGAGTCGGCCGAGGCCGCTCAGGAAATCGACCTGGCGGCGCGCACGTTCGGCGCCGGCGCGCGCCTCCTCCAGCGCGCGCCGCGTCAGCGCAGCGACCGCAAGCTGTGCGGCGAACGCGGCGAGCCAGCGGTGGGTCTCCGCCGGCGACTTGAGCAGGCCGGTCGGTGCGAACTCGTGGCAGACCAGGACGCCGGGGCGCGCGTCGCCCGCCACGGCGGCAGGAAACGCGCCGGCGAGCGGGACCCCCAGGCCCTGCCACTCGATCACCGCCGGGAAGCCGGGGTCGGGGGCCAGGCCGCCGGTCGCCGCGCCGCACCAGCCCAGCGCGCGGGCCAGCAGGCCGTCCGCGGCCGCAAGGGCGAAGGGCGTGTGGAGGGCGAGCTCCGGCCGCGTGGTCGCGCGCAGCACGCACGACCCGTCGCCGCCCGGCGCCGGCTCCAGCAGCGACCAGGAGACCAGACCCAGGTGCGTGCTGAGGAGGCCGGCGACGCGCTGGTGGAGGTCGTCGGCCCCGTCGGCCGCATGCAGAGAGAGGATCGCGCCGAGCAGGTCGGACGGATCGCCGGGCGCGGGCGCGCCGCAGGGAGCGGCCGCGGGCGCCGGGGCGTCCGCGAGGTCGGCGACCGGAAAGTCTTCCGGCACATCGATGCGTTCGGTCATGCGAGTTGATTCGCCATCATGCGGTAGGTGACTTCCTCTTCGGACAGCCAGGCTTCTACCTGATTCAGTGATTCACCGGAGATCCCCAGCAGGTCGAAGGCGACGCGGTCGACGCGGCTCTTGACGAAGCGGCGGGCGGCGTCGCCGATGCCCAGGCGGACCATGAGGTGGTTGGCGACGTGCACCAGGGCCACGGCGCGGCGAAAGGCCACCGCCTCGGTCGGCAGGTGGTGGTGGAGGACGACCTCCTGCACCTGGCGCGACAGGCCCCAGCGCCGGACGAGGCGGGCGCCGACCTCCTGGTGGTCGAAGCCGAGGACGTTCTGCTCGGCCTGGGGCAGGTCGCCCTCGCAGCGCACGACCTCTTCGGCGAGCTCGCGCTCGCGGGCGCGCGCGAAGGGCGAGAGCAGCAGCTTGCCGACGTCGTGCAGCAGGCCGGCGAGGAGGAAGTCCTCCTCTTCGTCGGGTGGAACCCCGAGGCGGCGGGCCAGCGTGCGCGCGGCGAGGGCCACGGCCATGCCGTGCCGCCACACGCCGTACTCGGCCAGTCCGTACACGCCCACGTCCTTCGGCAGCACGCGGCTCAGGGTATAGCCGAGCACGACGTCGCGCGCGGTACTGAACCCGAGTACCGACAGGCACTCGGAGAGCTTCTCCAGGCGCCGGGCCCGGGCGTAGCGCGGCGAGTTGGCGAGCTTGACCATGCGCGAGGCCAGGGAGCGGTTGCGCGCGATTACGCGCTCGAGGTCCGCGACCGAGGAAAGCGGGTTGCGGGCCACCTGCAGGGCCTCGTGGAAGCTCGCCGGCAGGAGCGGCAGCTCGGCGAGACGCTCGTCCAGGCGCTGCTTGCGCTCCCGGAGCTCCGGATCGCCCGTCCCGGTGCCCAGGGCTTCACCGGAGACGGCGCGGGTGGCGCTGCCCGCGGCGGTCGCGCCGCCGCCGCCGCCCCGCACGAAGGGAACCCGCGCGGACAGGAACTCCACGACCTCGGCGAACTGGTCCTCGCGGCAGGGCAGGATGGTGGCGCGCAGCGTCTTCTTCACGAGGAGGCCGAGGTGACGATTGCCGGGGACGGAGTCCGCGGTCTCGCCGGCGGCGCAGAACTCCGACCAGGGCACATCCTCCTCTCGGCCCTCGCGACGCGTGTGGACGCCATGGGCGTCGAGCAGGACGGTGACCGGGATCTCCTCCCCGTCGCGTGAGCGGGTGCAGTACTCGAAGAGGAGGCGATCGGGGGTTTCCTGGGCCATGCGAGGGCGCGACCTCGTGGTGGGTGGCGGACGTGCCGGGGGGAAGGGTCCGGGCGCCGGGCGCTGGATGTCGTGCGGGTCAGTGTAGCGGAGGCGCCGTGCGGTGTCAATTCGCGGGAAAAAACTTGATCGGGCGGGGGCCTTGGAGTATAAGCGGGGTCTACGGTCGGCCGGGGCGTGGCGCAGTCTGGCTAGCGCGCTTGAATGGGGTTCAAGAGGTCGGAGGTTCAAATCCTCTCGCCCCGACCACCACGGTAGCAGGGCCGGCAGGCCGCACGCGCGGCCTCCCGGCCCTTGCCGTTTCCCGGGCGGAACGATGCCGCACGGGCAAGGGAGCCCCGGGTGTCTGAACTCACGATCGACGTCAAGCCGCTCGCCGGCCAGGCCACCGGCCGCATTCTCACCGTGAGCGGCACCGTAGACTGGCGCACCGAGCCCCATCTGCAGGAGCACTTCGACCACCTGCTCCATGCCGGGGTGCGCCGTTTTCTGCTCGACATGAAGGGCGTCAACTACGTCAACAGCCAGGGCCTGGGTTTCTTCGTCCGCTTCGCCGCGCAGCTTCGCGGCCTGGGCGGGCGCCTGACCCTGGTGCGCGTGTCGCCCATGGTGCAGGTGGTCGTGCGCCGCATGCGCCTGGAAGTGTACTTCGATATCGTCGAGACCCTGGAAGAGGCGCTGATCGCGGTGGCGACCCAGGGCACCGGGCCGGCGCGCGGGGCGGCGGCACCCGCGGGGGCGCGTGCGGGTACCGCGGTGAAGGCCCCGTCGGCGCCGGGAGCGGCCACCCGGCCCTCCCCCCGCGCGCCGGCGAACCCCACACCCGTGTCCGCGCCCGCACCGAGCGGCGCCGCGAGCGCGGTGGCGCCTCCGTCCGTCGCACCCTCCGCGCCCGCGACCGCTCGGTCCCCCTCCCCCGCCGCACCTGTCGCCCGAAGCGCGGAGCGCGAAGGGGGAGCAGGGGAGGGTCGGGGTGGGGGTACGCGCGCGACACTCGCGGCTCCCGCCACCCCCGCTCCGCCAGCACCGCGCCCCGCCGTCGCGACCGCGGTGGCATCTCCCCCCGCCGCACCCGCGGCACCCGCGGCCGTTCGGTCCCCCGCCCCCGCCGCCGCACCCGCGGCGCCCGCGACCTCTCGGTCCCCCTCCCCCGCCGCACCTGTCGCCCGAAGCGCGGAGCGCGAAGGGGGAGCGGGGGAGGGCTGGGGAGAGGGCATCCCCGCGCTACCCACCGCACCCGCACCCGCCCCCGCGCCTTCCCCGCTCGCCCCGCCTCCCGCCGCTGCACCGCGCCCGGCCGGCACGGCGCGCGGCACGCGGCCGCAGACGCGCCTGGATCTCCGGAGAATGCCCGAGGGGTTCCTGACGGCCCTGGCCTGGATCGATCGGGCCTACGGCGCCTGCTGCGGCCTGCTCGGCGCCTGGCTGGTGTTCCGCAACGGTCTCGTGCCCGCCGCCGCCCCCGGCACCCTCGAAGGCACCAGCCTGCTCTTCTTCGCCGCCATCTTCTTCCTGGTCGCCCACCGCATCGCCCGCCTCCCCCTATGGGCCCGCCTTGGTCAGGCGACAACCGTATTCTTCTGCTTCGTCCCCCTCCTGGTCTCGATGCGCTCCGGCGTCGTCTACGCCGTGCCCGCCGAGCACCCCCGGACGATCCTGCTGCTTGGACTCACCGGCATGATCTTCAGCGTCTTCACGCTCTACGTGCTGGTCGAGAATTGGCGGACGACGCCGCTCCGTCCAAAGTCCCACGTCTAACGAGTCCAAAGTCCCACGAGTCCAAGAAGTCCAAAGTCAGGGGACGCGGCGGGCCATGTCCGCTCGCCGCGGCACGGGACGGGCGATGAAGCGGGCGGATAGCCCGCGCAGATCGGACACGGCTCGGTCGGCCACGATGGGGCGGCCACAAGGGCCGCCCCTACAAGATCTCGAGGAGCCCAGCCGTCGAGCCGGTAGTCCAGCACCGACCACCGACCACCGACCACCGGCCACCGGCCACCGACCACCGACCACCGACCACCGGCCACCGACCACCGGCCACCGGCCGCCGCCCCACCGGCCACCGCTACATGTTCTTGTAGCCCGGCCCGCCCCCGCCCTCGGGCGTCACCCAGGTGATGATCTCGTACGGGTCCATGATGTCGCACGTCTTGCAGTGCACGCAGTTCGACGGGTTCAGCTTGAGCTTCGGCTTCCCCGTCGCCGCGTCCTTCTCGATCTCGTACACCGCCGCCGGACAGAAGTGCTGACAGGGATTCCCGTACTCCTCCGCACACCGCGTCGCGCACACGTTGGTGTCCGCCACCAGCAGGTGCGCCGGCTGATTCTCCTCGTGAATCGTCCCCGAGTGGTAGATGTCCGTCAGCTTGTCGTAGGTCAGCTTGCCGTCGAAGGCAAACTTCTCGGGCGCCGCATCCGCCCGCCCATGATAGTCCGCCACCGTCTGCATGTGCTTGTGCCCGGGATGAAAGGTCGCCCGCGCCGTCAAGCCGCGCCCGAAGGTCGCCATCACCAGGCCGGTGTTCATCATGCCGAGCCAGAAGCCGTGCTTGAACCCCTGACGGAAATTGCGGACGCCCCAGAGCTCCTTCTTGACCCAGCTCTCCTCGACCAGGGTCTCGTACCGTGCGAGCGTCGCCGCGCTCACATCCTTCTTGCGCAAGGCCTCCAGGGACGCCTCGGCCGCGAGCATTCCGGTCTTGAGCGCGAGGTGCACGCCTTTCAGGCGCATCGAGTTCAGGAACCCCGCGGAGTCGCCGACGATCAGTCCGCCGTCGAACGCCGCCCGCGGGATCGCCCAGTAGCCGCCCTCGGGAATCGTCTTCGCCCCGTACGACACGATCTCCGCGCCCGCGAGCAGCGGCGCGACCTTCGGGTGCGTCTTGAATCGGGTAAATTCCCGATGCGGGTCGGTGAAGGGATTGCGGTAGTCCAGGCCGACGACGAACCCGACCGCGACCAGATTGTCCTTCATGCCGTAGATGAAGCCGCCGCCGAAGGTGTCGGACGCGAGCGGCCAGCCCATGGTGTGCCAGACCCGCCCGGCCGGGAACACGCCCTCCTTGACTCGCCAGATCTCCTTCACGCCGGTCGCGTAGATCTGCGGCTCGCGGCCCTGGTCCAGGCCGAGCTTCTTCACCACCTGCTTGGTCAGGCTGCCGCGCGAGCCCTCCGCCAGGATCGTCACTTTCGCCTTCAGGTCGATCCCCGGCTCGAAGTTCGCCCGCTGGTTCTTGTCCTTGTCGATCCCCTTGTCGCCGGTGCGCACGCCGATCACCCGATTCCCGTCATACAGCGTCTCCGCGCCGGGGAAACCGGTGAAGATGTTGACCCCCGCCTTCTCCACCAGCCCGCCGAGCCAGGCGGAGAGCTTCTGCAGGGATATCACCTGATTCCCGGCGTTCTTGAGCGGGCCGTGCATGAAGTGCGGGAGCGACAGCGCCCACTTTTTCGTCAGGAAATAGATGTCGTCCTCGGTGACGGCGCTCTCGATGGGCGCGCCCTGCTGCTCGTAGTCGGGGACGAGCTCGCGCAGGCCGATCGGGTCCATGACGGCGCCCGACAGGCAATGCTGGCCGACGGCGGGAGCTTTTTCGAGCAGGGCGATCTGGACTTCGCCGAGCTCTTCCTTGTGTTTGGCGCACAGGTTGGCGAGGTGGAGCGCCGCGGCGAGCCCGGCCGGGCCGCCGCCGACGATGAGGACGTCGACGTCCATGGATTCGCGTTCAGCGGGCACGGGGGGACCTCACGAGAGAGGGAAGGGGAGGAAGGGCAGGGAACAGGGGCTCCCGCGGGGCAATTGTAGATTGAAGAATGCAGATTGCAGATTGACTCCTGCAGGCCATGGGGGCATACCGAAGCCACCCCCTGCGGCCGGCGGCACGTCGGGACCTGGTATCGACGCGTTGCATCTCAGCATCGGTACGCCCCCGTACGCACTCAGGGAATCAATCTACAATCTTCAATCTACATTCTACAATTCCCCCGCCTCCCCCTCCCGCGCGGCCCGGACGCTTCCCTCCCCTCACGCCAACACGACCCGCGCATCGACCGCCTTCATCCCGTCGCGCGTGATCACCAACGGGTTGACGTCGAGTTCGGCGAGGTCGGGGAAGGCGGCGACCAGGTCGCCGATGCGCACGACGAGCTGCGCCAGCGCCTCCTTGTCGGCGCGCGGCAGGCCACGGGCGCCCTCGAGGATGGCGCGGCCCTTGATCTCCTCGATCATCGCGCGCGCGCTGTGGATGGTGACCGGCGCCAGCCGGAACGCCACGTCCTTGTAGATCTCGACGTAGATCCCGCCGACGCCGAACATGATCAGCTTGCCGAAAAGCGGGTCCACCGACGAACCCAGGATCAGCTCCGGGCCCGTGACCATCTCGTCCACGGACACGCCTTCGATCGTCGCTTCCGGGACCGCCGCGCGCACCGAGCGCATGATCTCGTCGTAGGCGCGCGCGACCTCCTCGGCCGTGCGCAGGCCGACCTTGACCCCGCCCGCCTCGGTCTTGTGCGAGACCTGCTCCGCGACCACCTTGACCACCACCGGGAAGCCGACGGCGCGCGCCGACTCCGCCGCCTCTTCGGCCGAACGTGCCAGGGCGGAGGCGTTCTGCGGGATTCCGGCCAGGGTGAACACCTGACGCGCCTCGGCCAGCGTCAGGCGCTTGCGCCCGGCGCCGCGCAGGTGGGCGAGGTAGCGGCCGAGCGCGGGATCGAAATGCGTGGCGACCGCCTCCGACTCGCCGGCGCGCGCCGCATGGCGCCGCAGATACTCGGCGCGGCGCACCAGCGCGTCCATCGCCCGCACCGCGCGCTCCGGAAAGGCGCGTTCCGGAATGCCGTGCGCGTCCAGGTACTCCTCGCACGGCTTGTGGACGACGCCGAGGAAGGAGGCGGTGAGCGGCTTCTTGACCGGCGCCGCTTCGACCGCGCGCACCACGCGCTCCGCGGTCGCGAGCGGCTCGGTCATCGCCTGCGGCGTGCAGACGAAGACCACGCCGTCCACCTCGGGCGCGACGAGCAGCGCCTCCAGCGCCTTCTCGTAGCGCGTCGGACCGGCGTCGCCGATGATGTCCACCGGGTTGTTGCGGCTCCAGATCGGCGGGCAGCAGGCGTCGAGCGCCGCCAGCGTCGGCGGCGCGAGCTGGGCCAGCGACATGCCGAGCAGCGAGATCTCGTCGGCGCAGACCACGCCCGGCCCGCCCGCGTTCGTCAGCACCGCGATCCGATTGCCCGCCGGCAGCGGCTGCCGCGCCAGCGCCACCGCCGCGTCCACCAGGTCGTATACGGTGTTCGCCCGGTACACGCCCGCCTGCTTGAAGGCGGCGCCGTAGGCCGCGTCGTTGCCCGCGAGCGCGCCGGTGTGCGAGGCCGCGGCCTTCGCGCCGCCCGCCGAGCGCCCGCTCTTGTAGACGACGATCGGCTTGAGCCGCGCCACGCGCCGCGCTTCCTCGAAGAACGCGCGACCGTCCCGCAGCGCTTCGATGTAGAGCGTGATCACGGAGGTCTCGGGGTCCTCGGCGAGGTAGCGCAGGAGGTCCACGTCGTCGAGGTCGCTCTTGTCGCCGATCGAGACGATCTTGGAGAAGCCGATGCACTCCTCGACCGCGTACTCGACGAGGCCGACGACCAGGGCGCCGGACTGGGAGACGAAGCCGAGATTGCCGCGGGGGGGCATAGTGGCCGCGAAGGAGGCGTTGAGCGACGCGGCCGGGCGCATGATGCCGAGCGTGTTCGGCCCGATGAGGCGGGCGCCGTGGGCGCGCGCGCGCCGCACCACCTCCTCCTGGAGGGCGTGGCCTTCGGGTCCCATTTCGGAGAAGCCGCCGCTGATGATGCTGATCGCGCGCACGCCGAGGCGGCCGAGCTGGTCCACGGTGTCGGGGACCTGCGGCGGAGCTACGGCGATCACCGCAAGATCAGGCGTTTCCTTGATCTCCGCGCAGGTCGCCCAGGCGGGCCGGCCGAAGAGCGTGCCGCCCTTCGCGTTGACCGGGTAGATGTTCCCGGCGAAGCCCGCGGTGCGGTCGCGCGCGCCGGCGCGGCCGAAGAGCAGGTTTTCGAGGATGGCGGTGCCGACCTTGCCGGGCTTGTCGGAGGCGCCGACCAGGACGATGCTCCGCGGATTGAAGAAACGGTCGAGCTCGGCGAAGGAGCAGGGGAGGCGGGCAGGGCGGGGGGCGGGCGACGGTGTCATGAGGTCGGAATTCCTGGCTGGGGAAGAGGAGGGGCGCACGGGAACAGAACGACGGTACCGGCGGCTCCCGGAGCGGGACTACACGCCGCGCCCAGCCCTACGGAGCGGCCGCTCGGCGCGTTCGTGGTTCCGCTTTCAGGCGGAAACGCCGGCGGCACACCAGCCGCAAGGGCTGTTCGTCCCGCCTGAAGCGGCCGTCGCAAAAGGTGCCGGAGAGGCGGAATCCGCGACCAAGCGGGGCGGACACAGGGGGCCGCCCCTAGGCCGGATCACGGGTTTGGGTTGGGGCGGATCCCTGGGTCCGCCCCGGGGTGGCCCGGCCAGTGCCTTTTACGACAGCCTCTGAAGGCGGAACTACGAACGAGCGTGTGCTCCGCGCAACACTCCTCGGCCGCGGCGTGGCGCTTCCCCGAACGCGAGGAGCGTCAGCGTGCTACCGGGCGGTGCCGGAGGCCGCGGCGCCCGGCGTCCCGCCGGGCGTGGCGCCTTTCTGGAAGGTGCGCTTCAGGTCGTCCACGTCGCTCGAGTGGCCGATCGCGTCGTCATAGGTGATCTGTCCGGCCTTGTAGAGCTCGTAGAGGGACTGGTTCATGGTCTTCATGCCCTCCTTCGCCCCGATCTGGATGAGCGAGTAGATCTGGTGCGCCTTGTTGTCGCGGACCAGCGCGCGAATGGCGGAATTGGCGATCATGATTTCGGAGGCGAGCACGCGTCCCTTGCCGTTGGCGCGCGGGAGGAGCTGCTGGCAGAAGACCGCCTGGAGCGTGAAGGAAAGCTGCGTCCGGACCTGCTGCTGCTGGTGCGCGGGGAAGACGTCGATGACGCGGTTGAGGGTCTGGATCGCGTCGCTGGTGTGCAGGGTGCCGAAGGTGAGGTGGCCGGTTTCGGAGATGGTGAGCGCGGCCTCGATCGTGGTGAGGTCGCGCATTTCGCCGATGAGGACCACGTCGGGATCCTGGCGCAGCGCGGCGCGCAGGGCGTTCTTGAACTCGAACGTATCGCCCCCGACTTCGCGCTGGTTGACCAGGCAGTTCTTGTTCTGATGGACGAATTCGATCGGGTCCTCGACCGTCAGGATATGACCGTAGTCGGAGAGGTTGATGAAGTCGATCATCGCGGCCAGCGTGGTGGATTTTCCGGAGCCGGTGGCGCCGGTGACGAGCACCAGGCCGCGGGCCTGGTTGCAGAGCATCTCGCACACCTTGCGCGGCAGGTTGAGTTCCTCGAAGCCCTTGACCAGGTGCGGGATGACGCGGAGGACGGAGCCGACCGAGCCGCGCTGCATGAACACGTTCGTACGGAAGCGGCCGAGCCCCTCGATGCCGAAGGAGAGGTCGAGCTCCTTGTTCCCTTCGAAGCGGGCGATCTGGTCGCCGTCGAGGATCGAGTAGATGAGCTTCTGGGTATCATCCGGCGTGAAGGGCGGGAAGTCGGTGCTGACGAGGCGACCGTCTACGCGGATCTTCGGGGGCGAACCGGCCGCAATGTGCAGGTCGGAGCCGTTGCGCTGAACCAGCAGCATCAGGAGTTCTTCGAGCGAAACCATGAGCGGCGTCCTCTCGCGGGGGCCGGTGGGGGGAGGCGGTGGGTGATTCGGGGGATAAATTACCAGAAGCAGGGGACGTCGTAAAGCGGTAATCGGTGGGGGCGGCGGAGGGATTGTCCCATTGTCGCATTGTCTCATTGACGCCGGCGGGCCACCCGGGCGTGCCGGACCAACTCCGTCGATCGGTCGGAGGACCTGGGTCCAGAGACGGGCCGCGATATGCTGCTACCCGGTGGCACGAAGACGCTAATGGGACAATGGGACAATGGGACAATGGGACAATGGGACAATGGGACAATGGGACAGTGAGACAATGAGACAATGAGACAATCCACCCGACGGACACCACGCCGCGCTACCGTCCGACGCGCTCGTACAGCGTGAACCCCAGGGGGAAGAATTCCAGGCGGCGGATCGGGAGCGCGGCGAGCGGCTGCTCCCAGCGCAGGATCGCGCGGTAGGGAGCGGCCGCGGGATCGCGCACGAGCGGCGCGAGCAGACGCAGAACCGGAGGAGGCGGCGGCTGGCCCTGGAATACCCGCCAGAGTTCGGTCGGGGGAAGCACGTAGGTCGCCGGATCGACCAGCGACAGAAGCGAGCCGATGAAGGCGAGGTACTCGTCGTCGAGCAGGAGGTAGTCCGGCGGTCCGACGGGCTCCCTTCCCGGCGCGCCGAGTTCGTAGAGATTCTGGACCGTCACGTCGCTGCGCAGGATGGCCGGATAGTACTCGGGACGGTAGGGCAGGGCGAGGCGGGTGCCCGGATCGAGGCGCAGCGACAGGGCCACGACGACCTCAACGGATTGCCGCACATCCGCCGCGCGCTGAACCACGGAGCCGAGCGCGAGCAGTACGGCGAGCGCCAGCAGCGGGAGCACGGCGCCGCGGAGCCACGACAGCCGGCGCGGACGGGTCGCGAGCCCGGCGACGCCGGCCGCCAGCAGGAGGAAGGCGCACGGCAGCACGACCAGGGCATGGCGTTCATAGTAGCCGCGCGCGGCCACCAGGAAGAGCACGAGCGGCACGCCGGCCAGGAGCAGGGCAGCCCCTGCGCGCCGCGACCAGCCGACGCACGTCGGAACGGCGAGGACGGCCAGCGGCGCGCCGAGCAGCGTCCAGAAGCTGGTCCCGATCCAGGCCAGGTACTCGGCGGCGGGCATGGCGCCGTGGTTGCCGATGATGTCGCCCTCCTGAGCCATGCGCTCGATCCAGGCGCCGGGGTGGAAGAGGACGACGGGGTTGCCGAGGAGGAAGACCAGGGCGCAGGCCGTGGCGGCCAGGAGGGCGTGGCGCAGCCAACCGGCGGACCCCGCGGCGCGGCGACGCCGGACCAGATCGAGCACGCCGCCGAGGGCGACCGCCACGGTCGCCAGCCCGCCCGCGTACTTCGTCGCCACCGCGGCGCCCGCGGCGAGGCCCGCGAGCAGGTAGTCGCGGCGGTCGCCGCGGCGGGCGATCCGCGCCGCGCCCCAGAGCGCGCAGGCGAACCACGCGGCAGCCGCGGCATCGCCCGTGAGAAAACCCGTCGCATGCAGCAGCCACAGGGCGCACGCGCCGCCGACCCCGGCCACGAGCAGGGCGAGGCGGTCGCCGGGGAAGAGCTCGTGCGCCGCGCCGAGCAGCGCCGCCACGCCCAGAAGCGCGAGCAGCAGGTTCCAGGCGCGCCCGAGCAGCAGCGTGCCGAGCCGCTCCCGGGTCGCGTCCAGGTGGATCTTGGTCCAGGTCTGGGCGATCGCCCCGCCGGGCGTGCCGTTGGCGATCAGCGCGCCGAGCAGGCTCGGGTACTGCGGCACGATCGCCAGCGGGCCGGTCAGCGGCCAGCTCTCCGCGTGACAGGCCACTCCCCACTCGTCGGGATGGATCTGCTGCCGATGCGCCGCCAGCGGCAGCCCCCAGGTCAAAAGCGGCGCGCGCAGCGCAAAGGCGAGCAGGAGGACCGCGATCCCGACGCGCCAGGGCATGGGGGAGGGGCGGGGCAGGTCCTGAAGTGCGCGACAGAAACGGAACCACCGAGGCACAGAGACACAGAGACGCCGGGAAGGCGGAGCCGGCCGTTCCGCGTCGCCGCCGCCGGGTTCAAGCGGCAAGCTGCAGGGCGGAACGGCCTGCTCCGCCTTCCCGGCGTCGTCTCTGGGTCTCTGTGCCTCTGTGGTACCGTTTACCTCCGACCGTCCCTCGTCCAGGAATCGCCGTAGTCCGACCAGGATCCGCTCCAGGAGGCGCAGCAGACCGCCGACCAGCGGCACGCGCGCCGTGGTCCGGGGCGCGCACACCGCCGCGACCGCCAGCAGCCCCCAGAGCGCGAGGGCGAAGGCTTCCCCCACCTCCGCCATCGGCCGGCCGAAAACCGTCGCGCGCGCCCGCTCGAGGCAGGCTTCGTTCCCGGCTTCCGCCAGGAAGAGGACCGCGCGCACCGCGTTGAGGGGCGCGAGGAGGAGCAGGTGCGCGAGGAGGGCGACCAACGCCGCGGCGCGCGTGCGCTCGCCCCCCCGCCACCACGCGGGGATCGCCGCCGGCGCGCCGCAGAGCGCGAGCGCGACGTAGAACAGGCGGTCGAGCATCTCACCCCGCCTCCTAAAACGACCGTAGGGGCGCGCCGGAACGCGCCCCTGCGGGGAAGCGACTCGCGGATCGGAAGCCGGCGGGGGCCGGCCGGCCGGGGGCGGGCGAACCCCGCCGCCACGGTTCCGATCGTTCGGGGCGTGGGGCGCGCTTCCTGCACCCCGGTGTGCCACCCCGGGCACAACCTCCAGAATCAATCTGGACGGGGCGCTACTCCTCCTCCTCGTCGTGCTTCTTGCCGGCGTTCGCGCGCGCCACGATCTGCTCCTGGATGCGAGCCGGCACCACCTCGTAGTGCGAGAACTCGATCGAGTACGAGCCCTCGCCGCCGGTCTCGGAGCGCAGCTCCGTCGAATAGTTCAGGATCTCCGCTTGCGGAATCTGCGCCTTGATCGTCTGCGAGCCGTCCGCCTCCGCGACCTGGTCCGAGATCCGGCCGCGCCGCGAATTCAGGTTGCCCATGATGTCGCCCATGCAGCGCGCCGGCGCATTGATCGCGATGTTCATCACCGGCTCGAGCAGCACGGGGTGGGCGTCGCGAACCGCGAGTTTGAAGGCCATGCGCCCGGCCGTCTGGAAGGCGATCGGCTTGGAATCGACCGGATGGTCCTTGCCGAAGAACACGATCGCCTTGACGTCTTCGGTGGGGTAGCCGGCGACCGCGCCCTTCTCCAGGACTTGCCGTACGCCCTTCTCGATGCACGGGATGAACTGCAGCGGGATCACGCCGCCCTTCACCTCGTCGGAGAAGACGAAGCCGCCGCCGCGCGTCATCGGCTCCACCTTGAGCCAGACTTCGGCGAACTGCCCGGAGCCGCCGGTCTGCTTCTTGTGGCGGTACTGGGCCTCCGCCTTGCCGGTGATGGTTTCCTTGTAGGGGATCGCGGGCACCTTGGTGGCGATCTCGACGTTGAACTTGTGCTTCATGCGCGCCACCGAGACGTCGATATGCAGGCTCGAAGTGCCGGCGATGACGAGTTCGCCGGTCTGGCGGTCGCGATGCTGCTTGAAGCAGGGATCGGACTCGGCGAGCTTGTGGAGCGCCATCGCGACGCGCTCCTCGTCCCCCTTGTGCTTCGACTCCGCGGCGAGGGAGAGCATGGGCGTCGGGAAGACGGGCACGGGGTAGAGGACGGGGTGGGCGGCCTCGGCGAAGGTGTCGCCGATGACCGCGCTCTCCACCTTGGCGACCGCGCCGATGTCGCCGGCGCAGAGCTTGTCCACCGCCTGTTGTTCCTTGCCCTCGATCTTGAAGACCTTGCCGATGCGCTCGGTGGCCTTGGCGCGGACGTTATAGACCTGGGTGTCGGCCGCCAGGGTTCCGGAGTGCACCCGGATGTAGGATAGGCGGTTCACCTGAGGCGGCAGGTTGTTGATGCGCCACACCTGGGCGCTGAACGGCGTCTCCGGCCGCGGCTCGAAACCCACCACGGCGTCGGTTTCCGGGGCCTTCCCCTTCTTCGACCCCGCCGCTCCCGGGCCGGGCAGGTCCTTGGCGACGAACTCCAGGAACTCGGCGACGCCCATTTCCTTGTGCATCGAGGTGAAGAGGATGGGGAAGACGCGGCCGAGGGAGATCGCCTTCACGAAGGCGGCGTCGATCTCCTGCTTGCCGATCTCCTTGCCGTCGAGGTAGCGCTCCATCAGGGCGTCCTCGACCTCGACGATCGATTCGACGAGCTTCTCGCGCGCCGGTCCGGCCAGGTCAGCGGCGTCGGGCGGCAGGTTCGGCCCCGCATCCAGGACGTTCACCACGCCCTTCATGCCCGGACCGACGCCGAGCGGGAGCGTCAGCGGCAGGCACTTCTCGCCGAAGCGCGTGCGGATCGACTCGAGCAGCTCGGGGAGGTTGATGTTCTCGGCGTCGCACTTGTTCACCAGGAAGCAGCGCGCGACGCCCGCGGCGGCGGCGGCCTTCCACATGTTTACGGTATTTACCTGAATGCCGGCCGCGGCGTTGATGCAGATCGCCGCGGTGTCCACCGCCATGAGGGCCGAAATCGCCTCGCCGATGAAGTCCGGATACCCGGGGCAATCGATGAGGTTGATCTCCTTGCCCTTGTAGCCGAAGTGGCCCTCGGCGGCGTCGATGGAGATCTTGCGGTCCTTCTCCTCCGCCTCGAAATCGAAGACCGAGGTGCCGTCCTCGATCTTGCCGAGCCGGGTGGAACCGCCGTTCTTGAACACCAGGTAGTCGGCGAGGCTGGTCTTGCCCGAGTCGCCGTGCCCGAGAAACGCAATGTTGCGGATGTCCTTGGTCTCGTATTTCGCCATGTCTCACTCCCTGTCGGTCCCCGATCGATCGGCGACCTGTCGTAGGTTTCGAGCGGAGACGACTACTGCACGATGACGATCTCGGCGCGGCGGTTCTTCTGGCGACCGGCCGGGGTGTTGTTGGTGTCGCGCGGGCGGGTGTCGGCGAAGGCGGCGGTCGAGATCTGCCGGCCGTCGATGTGTCCGGTCTCGATGAGGAAGTGGGCGACGGCGGTCGCGCGCAGGGAGGAGAGCTCCCAGTTCGACGCGTACTGGTCCTTGTGCTTCTTGACCGGCTGGTTGTCGGTGTGTCCGTCGATGCGGAAGGTGTGGCCGGCGTAATCGCTCCGGAGGACGGCGGCGATTTTCTTGAGGTCCTCCTGGCCCTTGCGGCTCAGGGTGGCCTTGCCGAGATCGAAGGCGTCGCCGCCGAGCACGATGGCCGGACAGCCATCGACCTCGATCACCTCCAGGCCACGAGCGCGCAGGCGACCGACGTCCACGGCCGCGGGCGCCGCGGCGCGGCGCGCCGGCGTCAGGTCGAACGCGGTGGATTCCTCCCCCGCGCCCGAGATCCCGCGCCCGCCCTCCGGCGGCATTACCGGCCGCCGCGCCAGCTCGTCCATCTGCGCCTGCTTCTGCGACAGCGCCAGCTCGAGCTGGTAGTTCTTCTGCTCCAGCCCCTGCAGTTTCGCGTTCTGCGCGTCGATCTGCTGCTGGTACTTCTGGGTGGAACACCCGACCGTGCCGAAGGCGACCAGGGTGCCGAGACCGGCGACGACGAGACGACGAGCGAACGCCATGAATCCCTCCGCAGCGAGAAAGGGGGGCCAAGGGACGAAACGCAGAATGCGCGCGCCGGACGGCGTCGCCGCCGGCGTCAGGAGCCCGCGCCGCTCCCCATCATGCGCGGCCAGACCTCGAAAATGAGGCGCAGGACCTCCGGCTGCCAGAAGAGCAGGAGAAGCGCGCCCAGGGAGAGGTACGGACCGAACGCGATGTAGGGATCGCGCGTGAAGAGCTTGACGAAGATCCCGATGACGGCGCCGAAAACGCAGGCGAGGACGAGGGTCAGGAGGGCGGCCTTCCACCCCATGAACCCGCCGATGAGGAGCATGTACTTGACGTCGCCGAGGCCCATGGCCTCCTTGCGGAAGAGCAGCTTGCCGAAGACGCCCACGACGTAGATGGTGCCGCCGCCGCAGACCATGCCGAAGAGGCTGGCGCAAACGGCGGCGACGCGCGGGTGCGCGAAGAAGGCCAGGAGCGTCGAGCCGTCGGCGCAGAGGCGGACGGCGAGGTGCTGGAAGCCCGAGAGTTCGGCGGCGTGCACGAAGGGGAAGCAGGCGGCGACCAGCGGGGCGAGCACGGCGCCCGAGAGCGTGATCTGGTCGGGGATGATGCGGAACTCGAGATCGATGAAGGTGGAGGCGATGAGGGCGGCGATGACGTAGGCCTGGACCAGGAAGATGACGGCGCGATCGGCGAAGCCGACGTAGGCGCCGCCGGTGGCGGGACCGGGCAGGGCGTCGAAGTCGAAGCGGTGCCAGGCGGCGAAGGCGAAGAGGAGGGCGGTGAGGAGTTCGATCGCGGGGTAGCGCGGGGAGATCGGGTTTTTGCAGTAGCGGCAGCGGCCGAGGAGGAAGAGCCAGGAGAGGATGGGGACGTTGTCGCTCCAGCGGATGGGCTTGAGGCAGCGCGGGCAGCGCGAGCCGGGCCAGAGCAGGGACATGCACTCGCGGGGAAGGCGATAGATGCAGACGTTCAAAAAGGAGCCGATGGCCGCGCCGAGGAGGCCGCACCAGAGGGTGAGGACGATCTGGACGTTCATCGCGCGACCGGCAAGGCGGGGAGGGGGAAGCGGAGAGGCCCGCCGACCGGGCCCGAAGGATCGCGCATGATAGCCATGGGGGGGGGATTTGCCAGAAAAATGGGGGGGTAAATGGAGGCAAGGACGGGATCCCCGTTCCGCGCGTCGCCGTCTCGTTCGTCCCGTACTCCGCGTCCGTCTCGTCCGTCTCGCCCGTCTCGTACTCCTCGTTCGTCTCGTACTCCTCGTTCGTCTCGT
>JACRIP010000333.1 GCA_016220045.1 Planctomycetota bacterium | reverse complement strand
TCCACCTCGATCAGTGCGACGGTGCTCGCGTTCCCCGATCTGCATCAGATGCGCCGGATAGCGCTGTTGCCGTTGGTCACGTTCGTTGCGTTGCTGATCACCCTGTATTTTTCCTGGCGCGCCGATATGCCTCCTGCACCATTGCCGCGCTCGCGTCCACGCCCCAGGCCAGCGCCCCGGTTTTTTGGAGCCACGCGACCTCGCGACCGCTGCCGCAACCGACGTCCAGGACGCGCGCGCCCGCCGGACAGAGGGGCGCGAGGAAATCGTGGAATCGGTGCGGGTCGGCTGCCTCGTAGGCATCCACCACGGCGGGTGCGTTCGCGTTGTACCAGTCGAGCGTGCGCGGGTCCACGGCTTCACCCAAGCAGGTGGCCAGGAGCGGGGGTGGGGCGAGCGCAGTAGGTGGGCCGCTTGGCTCCGTCGGCCGCGGCCGAACCGTTGCTACGAGGTTTCCAGGAGAATGATCCGTTCGCGAAAGCCACCCTTCTGTTCCGCCTTCAGCTTGCGGGCCTCCTCCAACTGCACCGGATTGGTGCCCTTCAGAGCCGCGAGCGCCTGCAGGACTTCCAGGATATCCGCCAGTTCCTCTACGCTTCTGGACTCGGCGAACTCAGCCACTTCCTCTTGCAGTTTCGCGATCATGAGCGGCTCGACTTCGGCCGCGGAAGCGACGCGGCACACGCATTCCCGTCCCTGCCTGCGGATTTCGCCCGGTATCTTGTCGCGCACCAGCTTGTTGTACGTCTTTCGCATATGCACTCTCCGTAGTCCGCGGGCAGAATGGGCGCCCGGTCGCCGTCGTCCGGCCGGTCCCGCCACCCACGCGCAGTGTACACGATCGCGCGCGTTGGCGGCAAGCAGGGCGCACGCACACCGAATCCGGTGTTTTCGGGGCGCGGACCGTGTCCTCAAACACCGCCCCAACCTCCCTGATCCCCCGCCACACGATAGTCCCCCCCCTGTCACACATACTGCCCGCGCAGCATCTCCGCGACCGACGCGTCGAGCTGCTCCTCGCGCCGGATCGCCTCGAAACGCTCCAGCAGGTCCTCCGGCCGCAGCCGCGCCTTCTCCGCCCCGCCCACGTCGTAGAGCACCCGCCCCCGATGCAGCATGATCAGCCGGTCCCCCAGCACCGCCGCCTGCGCCATCGAGTGCGTCACCATCAGCGTCGTCAGCCGCTCCCGCGTCACCACCTCCCGCGTCAGGCGAATTACTTGGTCCGCCCGCCGCGGATCCAGCGCCGCCGTGTGCTCGTCCAGCAACAGCAACTGCGGCCGCCGCCACGTCGCCATCAGGAGCGTCAACGCCTGCCGCTCACCCCCCGACAGCGTCCCAATCTCCTCGTCCAGCCGGTCCTCCAAACCCACCCCCAGCCGCGCCACCCGCTCCCGCAACTCGCGCCGCACCCGCCAACCCAGCGCCCACCCCAGCCCCCGCCGCTCCCCGCGCCGCGCCGCCAACGCCAGATTCTCCGCCACCGTCATCCCCGGCGCCGTCCCCCGGTACGGGTCCTGAAACACCCGCCCGATCAGCGCCGCCCGCCGCTGCTCCGGCCATCGGGTAATCTCCTGGCCCGCCAGCACGATCCGCCCCGCGTCCACCGCCACCGTCCCCGCAATCGCATTCTGCAGCGTCGACTTGCCCGACCCGTTGCCGCCGATCGCGACTACCCACGACCCCTCCGCCACCCGCAGGCTCAGCTCCGCCAGCGCGCACATCGCGTTCGGCGTGCCCGCGTGAAACGTCTTCGTGACGCCGCTCAGCTCAAGCATGACTCCCCCCCGGCGCCGCACGCCGCCGCCGGAGCTTCGCGACCGCGCCCGGCAGCACCAGCGCGACGAAAACGAACCCCGCGGTCACGAGCTTCAGGTCGTTCGGGTCCATCCCCCAGCGCAGCGCGATCGCCACCAGCAGCCGGAACAGCACCGAGCCCATCACCGCCCCCGCCAGCGTCAGCCCCAGCCGCCGACTCCCCACCAGCGCCTCGCCGATGATCACGCTCGCCAGCCCCCAGACCAGCATCCCGATCCCCATCTGCACGTCGGCAAACCCCTGCTGCTGCGCCAGGAGCGCCCCCGCGGTCGCAATCAGCCCGTTCGAGAGCGCCAGGCCGAGCACGATCAGGTTCTCCGCGTTCCCCCCCTGCGCCCGAATCATCTGCGGATTGTCCCCGGTCGCACGCATCGCCGTCCCCAGATCCGTGCGAAAAAAAAGGTAAAGCGCGCCCGCCGTCGCCGCCGCGATCAGCCCGGCGAAAAGCAGCGCGCCCAGATCGCGCGACGCCACCTCCCAGCCGAGCAGATCAATGCCGCCGGCGCCGCCCCCCAGCCACGCCTGCGCCACGCCCTCGGACCAGGTGGTCAGGGTGGTCACGCGCAACAGCGCGACGTTGCTGCGCCCCAGGACGTGCAGGTTGACCGAGTAGAGCGCGGTCATCACCAGAATGCCGGCGAGCAGGTTGTTGATGCCGCAGCGCGTGTGCAGCACGCCGGTCACGGACCCGGCGAGCGCGCCCGCGAGCCCGGCCGCGGCCACGGCGACGAGCGGATTCGCGCCGCGCAGCAGCAACGCCGCGGCGACCGCCGCCCCGAGCGTGACCGACCCCTCCGCCGTGATGTCCGGAAAGCGGAAGATCCGGAAGCTGATCAGCACGCCGAGCGCGACCAGCGCCAGAATCAGGCCGACGGTGAGCGCGCCGAGGAGCAGGGTCATTCTTGGTTTCGCCTTACATCGGCTTTACCGGGGCGAGCCAGCAGGAGCCGCGCACGAAGACGCTCTCGCCGGCGCCGTCGATCGGCCGGTCGTCGTTCAGCAGATGCAGCACGCCCAGGTGCCCCCCGCTCTCGAAGAGCGAGCGCACGGTCGCGACCAGGTCGGACTCTTTTTTGCGCAGCGGACGGAAGGGAAAGGTCACGGCGTGGAGGTGGCCGTGCACCCCCGCCTTGAGCGGTCGCACCCGCGGCGCCAGGGCCGACGGGGCGTTGCGCGTGATGACGCCGACCACCAGCGCCAGCGACCGCGCATGCACCCGCTCGGGCGCGAAGCTCAGCCGCTTCTGGATCTCCGGGTGGGCGAAGAACGCGGAGGCCGGGGGCGTGAGATCCGGCGAAGCCCTGAGGGTGGCGCCGACCAGCCCGGCGGTCTCCGCGATCATCACCAACGCCGCGGTGTCGGCCGCCGCGACCTCCAGCACGCCCTCCGCCAGGAGCGACAGGGGCGCGCACCCGGGCTCGCCCGCCGGCTCGAAACGCGCCAGGTGCGACCACGTTCCCGAGCACGCCAGGCCGGAGAGCACCTGAACGGTCGGCACCAGGTCGCCGGTGCGGAGGACGTAGTCGACCACGTTCCGGCCGTCGGTCGGCAGGCAGGCCGCGCAGCCGCCGGCGGCCAGGAACTCGCCGAACCGGCCCCGGCAGTCCGCACCGTCCGCGCCGAAGGCGCCAAGTCCCACGCCGACGACGCTCTCCGGGAAGGGCACGGCGCGGCAGGTCGCGGCGGCGGGCCCGCCCCCCTCCAGGAACCGCGGGTCGCCGAGCGGAGAGTAGCTCATCGCGCCGCCGACCGCGAGGGGCCGGACCTCGGTCGCGACCCCCGCGCGCGCGGCCTCGGCGTCGCGCCCGCGCCCCCGCCACACTACGGTCGAGACCTGAAGGGCCTCCGCCGCCTCGGCGGTTTCGACCAGCAGGGGCGCGAGGTGTGTGACCTGCAGGACCGCCGCGACCTCGGCCGCGGGGCGGACTACGGCGAAGGTGCCGTCCAGGGCGTGCAATTGCTTGAGCGTGCGCACGAGCAGGCCGAGGGCGACCGAGCTGATGTAGTTCGTCGCGGAGAGGTCGAGGCGGAGGTGGCGCGCCCCGCCGCGGATGGCGGCCTCGAGCTCCCGCCCGAGGAGATCGGCGCCGTAGCCATCGAGGCGGCCGGAGACCCCGAGCTCGATCCGCGGTCCGTCCTGGCGGTGGGTGATCTCGGTCATCGCGGCGCCGGGAGCCAGCTCCCGTCCTCCTGGAGAACGAAGTCGGCGCGCGCGCGCACCGCGTCCGGGAGCGCGAGGCCGCAGCGCCGCGCACCCTCGGGGTTGAAGACGATGGTGGACTTCTGCACCGGCTGGAAGGGAATGTGTGCCGGGTCTTCGCCCGATAGCACGCGCACGGCGAGCTGCGCCGACTCGACGCCGGCCTGGTGGTAGTCGCGGCAGGCGGCGAGCGCGGCGCCCTGTTCGGCCTGGGCGGTCATGAAGCCGAAGAGCGGGAGCCGGGCCTTGTAGGCGGCCGCGGCGATGCTGACGAACCCGGTCGAGGCGAGGTTGCCGGGCAACTGGCACACGGCGTCGAGCGGCCGGCTGCACAAGGCGTCGGCGGCGGTGCCGATTTCGGAGCTGGTGTTGGCCGCGACGGCGACCAGCTCGAAGCCGAGCTTGCCCGCGGCGGCGGCGAACTGCTCGCGGTGGAAGACCATGTTGGCCTCGGCGGGGACGTAGAGCGTGCCCAGGGTCTTCGCCGTAGGAAGGGAGGCGCGCACGAGGGCGGCGAGCTCCGCGTAGGGCGCGGAGGTGGTGACGCCGGTGACGTTCGGGAGGTGCACCTGATCGCTTTCGCCCGCGCCGGCGGCGACGCCGCTCGCGCAGTAGGTGAAAACGATGGGACGGTCGTGAACGCGGCGCAGCGCGGCCTGGAGGGTGGGGGTGGAAAGGGTGAGCAGGAGGTCGGCGCCGTCGGTGAGCGCGGCGTCGACCAGGGTGCCGAGCGTGGGCATGTCGCCCTGGGCGTTGCGCACCACGAGGGTGTAGTCGCGGTCGGGGGCCAGGCCCTGCGCGGCGAGGCCGTCGCGGAGGCCGCGCTCGCAGTCTTCGGAATCCTGGGTCTCGACGTAGGCGACGACGGCGATCTTCCAGGGTCGGGCCGGGGCGCGGCGCGCGGCCGCGGTCGCGGCCCCGCCGCCCGGTGCGCCGCCCGATGGCGCCGCGGTTCGCCGCCGGCCCCAGTCGGAGGCGAGCAGGACGGCCGCGGCCAGCGCGATCAGCACGAAGCCGAGCGTGAGACGTTTGAGGGCGAAGAGCATGACCTAGTGTCCCGTCAACGTCGTTGCTTGGGGTCGTTCAATCCATGGCCCCTCGGGGCGCCTCACGAGGCGCCCCTACGCCGACCGGAAGAATCGATGTTGACAGGACACTAGCCCAAGTTGCGCAGTCCAGAGCCTAGAATGGCTCGCCAAGGCTTAGGAAGCGCGTTTTCACTTGGAGTTTGTGACTACATCCGGAGGTTTTTCCACCCACTTCGGCTGCCCAAGTCGTCGCGGTACTTCCAAGCGGAGGTGGCTCATCAGGATCCTCTGCGATTTGTCGGGCTCCGTAACACACCTGACTCGCAGCTCCCGCCCGTCGGCGGTTGGGAGCAGCACATCGTGGATTTTCATCCGAGCCAGGTCCTCGATGACAGGACGCGGTCCACGGCCCAGCCCCGTTCTCTTCATCCATTGCTCCAGGGTCTTCCACATGGCGTACGCCAAGAATGAGAACAGGATGTGAGCCTGGACACGGTCCTTGGTGTGATGCCAGATCGGGCGAAGCCGAAGCTCGCTTTTCTGGGTTCGGAATGCGGCTTCCACATCAGTCAGTTGGATGTACGATTTCCATAGATCCTCAGGTCTCCACCCGGTCAGATTGGTTCGCAGCAGGTAGCACCCCTCGCTGAGCCGGGCCCATTTGTGCCACGACTCTTCCTGCGTCCAGGTGACCTTTGCGAATCCGGGTTCACCGTCGCGCACGACCTCCGTGACCTGGATCTTGAACAATCCTCCAGCTCTCGAGTTCCGCTCCAGTATTCGCCCGATTTGCCGCTCGACCTTCAGGCGATCCGGCTTCTTCTTGGCTCGCTCCAGCCGTCCGGCAAGCCGGGTCAAAGCGTCCGTGATCCGCTGGATGAATCGATCGTGCATCGCCTTCTCCTTTTCGCGACGCGCTTCACTTCGGCAGAGGAGATAGAGATCCTGATCCTCCGTCCCGTCGCAGAGCTTGACCTCGACCCCAGCCTGGACCGTTACCCAGTCGGCTTCGAGCAGGCGACGCTCAAAGCTGCGCAGCAGAGCCTTCGGCGTCCCCACGAGGTACTGGCCCTGATGGTCCCGCAGGTACTTCAGGTTTTTCTCCGAGACCATCCCCCGATCCATGACCCAGATGCGTCCCATGCGCCCGTGCCTTGCTTCGACGGCCTTGACGATGTCTTCGACGGTCTTCGAGTCGTTCTTGTTGCCGTCAAAGACCTCGTAGGCGAGAGGCAACCCATCTCGGGTGACTACCAGAGCGATGCAGACTTGCTTGCAATCCGGACGTTTGTCCCGCGAATGTCCGCGCTTTGCCTGCTCGTTGCCTTCGGCCAGCCCTTCGAAGTAGGTCGACGTGATGTCATAGAGCAGAAGGTCGAACTGGACATCGAAGAGCGTCGTGTATTTCTCTCGCAGATGCGCTTCGATCGCGTTCTTGTGCGGCAGAATCTGGTCATGAGCTCGATAGAGGCGATCCTTGTTGATCGCGTCATCCGGTACGCCCAGGAGGTCGCAAAGTGCCGTCCGTCGATACCAATACTCCGCAACGTGCAACTCGCTCGACGGATCGCAGAAACGCGCCAGCGCCAAGATCAAGCCTACGGTGGCCCAAGGGACGTCCTCGCGATGGACCGGCAAGAGGGTAGAAAACAACTTGTCGAGGCCCAGAACGCGCCACAGGTACAAAGCCAGGTAAACGTCGCCGAAGTCACGAGTCCGCTCAACGCGCACGCCTCGGGGAAGAACCTGAACTGACTCAGGGACATCGCCGGCCTGAGGGGCAGGGTCGAAGAGCCCCGGACTTGGCGCAGGCTTGGCCGCCAGAATTTGCGGGAGCTGGGCCCATGCGCACTTCTCCCGCGGGGACAGTTCGCCCAGTTCCGCCACGATTCGGTGGCGGGGGCCCTTGACGGTGCGCACCGACTCGACGAGAGCCCAGTACGTGTAGGCTTTTCCGTTCCGCGAAACGCGCTTAGGCTTTAGGAACATGGCCGTCCTCCTGTGACACGCCGAGAGAGTAGCGTGCCCGGGAGCGACGTTCAAGAGGGTAGATCGGGACTACATCGTCTCCGGGAAAACAAAACACTGCGCCGAGGCTCTATGCGCACGTTTACGCGCGACAGTCGCACGAAATTAGCCGGAAAATCGATCGAACTGCGCAACTTGGGCTAGTGAATCCCTACTGCTGCGCTTCTTGACCGCGCGTCCAGAATTGCGGATTTCGGATTTCGGATTGACGCGAGCCGGCAATCCCAGGAGCTAATCCGCAATCCGAAATCCGAATTCCGCAATCGACGGGTGCTGCTGCTTTTGGGTTTCGGGCGCGCGCCCGACGTGGTCCTTGGGGTCCGTCTGAGAACCGTCTGACTCACCCGCGAACGCCGGGGCCGCGGGGCGCGAACGTCTCGGACGCGCAGACACCACGGTACGCTCCCCGGACGCCTACTTCCCGAAAGAGGTAGCTGTGCGCAAGGTTCATGCCCCTCCCGGAGAACGTCGCGGCTGGCCGTCGCGTCGGGCCGAAGGTCGGTCGCGGCCCCGCGCGTCGCGCCGGCCCGCCGCTTGGCCGGTCGCGACGCGCTCCCGCGCCGACCTCCCGCTGCGCGGATTTCCCCCGCCGCGAGGGGATTCACCCAACCGGACCGGCGCGCGCCGCCCCTTCGCTCTTGCACTCGCTCCCGCGGAAACGTATCATCCCGCCCCCATGAGCGTCGACTACGTGGATGCGCGCGAGCGCCTCGCCCGCCTGGACCGGAAGCTGTGCCTCTTCGTCGGCATCCCGGTCCCGCCGGGCGCCATCGAGGACGTGCAGCGCGCCTTCACCGGCGTGCTCTTCGAAGTCGCCCGCCACTACCGGGCGCGGGTGGACGAAGTCCGTCGCGTGAGCGACACCCACGAAGTCGAAGCCGCTGCGAATCGGGTCCTTTTTTTTCGCGCCCACCGGCGGTCCGGGTGGTATGCGGGCAAGGACGCGCAGGGGCGGCGCGGCTTCTGGAAGATGCTCTTCCACGACCGGGCGGGGCGGCAGTCGTCGGGGCCGGACGAGGGGGGAGGCCTGGCCGACGACGTGGCCTGCGGGCAGGTGGACGAGGACGACCGCATCCGCTGGAAGCGCACGGCGGAGGATGGGGAGCGCTACCTGAGCGTGTCGGTGATGAAGTGCATCGGGGTGGACGTGGGCGGGCGGCGGGACTTCTCGGGGCTCCTGATCGTGGAGGACCAGCATCCGCGGCTCCAGGAGAAACTGCAGCGGGTGGCGCGGACGATCCAGGAGTTGCGGCCCGAGGTGACGATCGAGATCCGGCCGGGCAGGGCGTGAGGCGGTACTACCCGAGCGCGGCCATCAACTCGGCCAGCCACTTCGAGAGGAAGGCGAGGACGCGCTGCACGTCGCCGAGGCATTTCGGGGTATCGGTGACCAGCGTGTCGGCGGCGACGATCGCGTCCCAATCGAGCTCCCGGCGGATGGTCGCGCCCGCGCGCCGCATTTCCGCGAGGAAGACGTTGGCGATCAGCCCGTAGCCGATGGTGGTGGGGTGGACGCCGTCGAGGCTGAAGATGCCGCCGCGGTAGCGCCGTTCGGGATCGGCGTGGGCCGGGAAGAGGCCGAGGTAGCGGGTGTCGAGGACCGGGCGGCCGTCGGGGCGGATGCGGCCGACGGTGCCGGCATGGCGCGCGAGGGCGAGGGTCAGGTCTACGGGAATCGCCTGGTTCGGGGTCCCGCCGCTGCGCCGATAGGCGAGCCCGTCGAGCAGGGCGCAGAGCTCCACGACGTGCCAGCCGCGCGCGGCCGCGGTCTCGCGCAGCGCGGCGTTGTAGGCGTCGATCGTGCGGTCGATGCGCCGCGCCTCCTCGCGCGTCAGCCGCGGGTAGCGCGTCGGGTCCTTGCGGAAGTCGGCGTCCCAGATCCAAAAGTGGGTGTAGTACTCGTAGTACCCGTCGAAGGAGCGCGCCGCGCCGGGCGCGGCCTCGACCGAGACGCCGCGGCAGACCGGCGGGATCGTCACGTGGGGCACGGTGGCGACGAAGACGCGGCGGGCGTCGAGGGCGGCGACCGCGGGCGCGACGCGGTCGAGCAGGCGGCGGAAGTGCTCGGGCGTCCAGAGATTGGCGGTGCGCTGGTGAGCGGGGCGGTAGAGGTCGGCCTCCTCCGACCAGCGGATCGCGAGCCGGGTGACGCTGCCGAGGCAATTGTTGGCGCCCAGGAAGAGGACGAGGTTCTCGATGCCGCCCTCGGCGCGCGCGAGTGCCGCGGCGGCCCCGAGCTGCGTCAGCTCCTCGCCGGCGGCGGCGCGGGCGGGATTGAGAGTGCGGCGCGCGCTGCGGTACTTCGCAAACTCGGGGATCTGCTTGATCAGGTCGTCGCTCGGGGGCGGGATGGCGCGGCGGCAGAGGGCCTCGGTCAGGGTGTCGCTGTCGCCGAGGTCGAAGCCCCAGCAGGCGAGGTTGTGGTGGAGCGGGCCGGTCGGGGAGGGCGCGTCGCCGTCGCCGCGCTCCCAGTAGTCCTCGACCCGGTCCATGAAGCTGCGCACGGTCAGGAGCGCCGGGACCGAGTCCAGCAGCGTGAGGTGATCGCCGTACCGATGGTTGAGGAGGCGGATCAGCGCCTCGAGATTGAGGGGCAGGCCGCCCTCGCCCGCGAAGTCCGGCACCCGGAAGGCCGGGGCGCCCAGGCAGCGCGCGAGCAGCGCGGGGTAGGACCAGTCGGTGCGGCAGATCGCGCCGTTCTGGAATCCCTGCGACAGGCTGTCGCCGACGACGACGAGGGCGGCGGGCATCGGGCGCTCCGGGGACGACGGGGTTTCGGGGTTTCGGCGTTTGGGGGTTTGGGGGTTTGGAAGTTTCGGCGTTTGGATACCTACCGCGAAAACTACCACGCTGCTCGCCGCTTCCGCGGCCGGACCACGCGCCCTGCCAAGCCACGGAGATCGGCCCGGCGGCTCGTTCGTAGTTCGGCCTTCAGAGTCTGTCGCAAAAGGCCCGGAATGGGCGGTGGCTTTCGCAGAACCCGCGGTGTTTGTAGGGGCGGGCCTTGTGCCCGCCCCATGGTGGCAAGGCCGGCAACCGTTGCTGGGTCAGCCACGATGGGGTGGCCACAAGGGCCGCCCCTACCGGACGATGTTCGCCAGATGCCGCGCGGTGGGGCCGGCGCGACACTCGTGCGACCGCCTCTTCAGGCGGAATCGCCGACTGCATGCCATCCGCAGGGGCCCTTCGTTCCGCCTGAAGGCGGACCTACGAACGAGCGTGTGCTCCGGGCAAGGTTCCGTGGCCGCGGCGGGGCGCTTGCCCGAACGCGAGTAGCGTGGTCGTGCTGACCTTACTCCGCCATTGACCGCTCCGCGCCCCGGTCCTGCGCCGCGGACTCCAGCACGCGCCACGCCGCCGCGCGCACTTCCGCCGCGTCGATCCGGTGATACGCGTAGACCTCGGCCGGACGGCCGCATTTCGAAAAACGCCGCAGGCCAAGCGCTTCCTGGCGCACGCCCAAAAGCCCGCCGAGGTTGTCGAGCAGGCCCGGCTCGCCGTCCGCCACCGAAACGAGCGGTGCACGCGCGGCGGCGAAGAGCGTGTGCAGGTGCCGCTCGCCGTCGGCCGCGGCGAGATGGCCCGCGAGCAGGTCGTGCGAGGTCACCACCAGGACGTTCGCGTAAATCCCCTCGGCCAGGAGCGCGTCGCTCGCCGCCACCGCTTCCGTCGCCAGATTGCCGAGCGCCACCAGATGCACCACGTTGTCGCCCGGCGCATAGGCCTCGTAGCCGCGCCAGTCCACCAGCCAGTACGCGCCCGCCAGGGCGTCTGGACGGAGCGCGGAGAGGATCTCGGCATCCGCCTGCGCCGGCACGGCGGACTCGGGGATCGACCCGGGGCGCCGCGGCGTCGCCTCGGCGGAGAGCCGGACGCCCGGCGCCAGGCCGGACTTGAACCGCGCGGCGCGGCGCAGCCGCTCCAGCAGCACGCCCTGACGGAGCGCGCGCGTGACGCAGCGGACCAGCACGCCGGTGCGCCCGCGGTTCTCGCGCAGGAGGTGGCGGCGCACGGCGTCGGCGAGGATCCACGGCACTTCCACGGCGAAGCAGGGCTCCCAGGTCACCAGATTGGGAAGCTGAAAGTCGCTCTTCCAGCAGTGCTGCGCGCCCTCGGGGGACAGGGTGACGCCCGCGGGCGTGCCGATGCAGATGAAGCTCGCGCCCCAGTAGAGATCGTAGAAGAGCTGGTCGAGGGCGCGCTTCACGAAGAAGTCGTAGACGGTCATGATCGGCAGCAGCGGGACGCCGACCAGATCGCCGAGCTTGCCGAAGGCGCCCGCGGCGCAGACGCAGTTGGCTTCGGTGATCTCGAAGCGCAGGTGGCGGGTCCCCCCGCCCTCGGTGGGCGACACGTCGGGGCGCTTGGGGTCGCGCACGGCGAGCGCGTCATCCCAGTCGTCCTTCGGGGAAGGGCCGTAGATCTTGTCGTCCATCACCGGGTTGAGGTTGGTGGATGTGCCGACGTCGGGGGCCAGGGTCAGCACGTACTCGGCGACGGCGGACCAGCGGCGGTCGTCGGCGCTCAGCTCGCGGCTCGGGGCGGGGCCGCGCGGGCGCGCGCCGTCGGTGCGTTCGCCGAGCCGGACGAGCTTGGCGGCGACCTGGCCCCAGGCCCACTGGGTGTGGGCCCAGGGGGCGAGCTTGAGATTGACCGCGAGCGTTTCCGGCAGGCCGCCGGCGGCGGCGATCCGGGCGCGCACGGCGGCGAGTCCGGCGTCGCGGCGGGCGCGCGCCCGGTCGAGCCCGGCGCGCAGCGCTTCCCCGCGCGCGGCCAGAAAGCGGCCCTCGGCCGTCTCGCTCGGGACCGTGCCGTAGGGCTCCGCGTCCGTGAGCCCGGCGGCCTCGGTGAGCCGGCGCATCTCCGCGGGGGCGGGGAGGGCGGAGTGGTTGCCGTGGGCGGCGTAGGAATCCAGGCCCCAGCCCTTGATCGTGTGGGCGATGACGAAGGCGGGTCGGCGCGGGTCCGCTTTCGCGGCGGTCAGGGCCTCGATGAGCGCGCCGAGATCGTGGCCGCCGAGGTCGGCCAGGAGCGCCTGGAGCTCGTCATCAGGGATCTTCCGGAGGACAGGCTCGAGCTCCGGATCGTGAGCGAGCAGGCGGCGGCGGGTGGCGGCCCCGTCCCGGCGCAGGAGGAGCATCTGGAGCTCGAAGTCCGACAGGCGCGTCTCGAGCACGGCGCGCAGGCGGCCGCCGCCCTCGCGGGCGAAGGCGGCGCGGCGGCGCGGGCCGTGGCGGACCTGGAGCACCCGCCAGCCGTTGGCTTCGGCGGTGCGCGCGATGCGGTCGGCGTCGGTGCCGCGCAGCGCGCGGAAATTGGGCGTGCGCGCGCCGTCGAGGCTCTGGCGGTTGTAGTCGAGGATCCACGTCAGGTTGCCGAGCTCGCGTTCGGCCGCGTCGGGCAGGGCTTCGAGCAGCGAGCCTTCGCGGAACTCGCTGTCGCCGATCAGGCACCAGACGTGCGGCGGCGGGCCGCCGCCGGCGGGGGCGGGAGTGGAGACCGGGGCGTAGAGGCCGTGGTCGGCGGCGTAGCGTAGAGCGAGCGCCGTATATGCGCCGATGACCGGCGGAATGCCGACCGAGCCGGTGGGCAGGAGGTTCTGGCTGTCGGGGTCGGACTCGGCGTGGTAGGATTGGAGCACGCGCTCGTCGCTCCCGGGTCGCGGGAAGGCGCGCAGGCGGCCGAGGACGGCGCGCGCGGCGGGCTCGGGCAGCCAGGCGCCAGCGGGCGCGCGGAAGAGGCCGAGCAGGTAGTGGAGCGCATGGTCGACGGGCGCGGCGTGGGGCTTGCCGCCGCAGAAGTCCTCGGATCGGCGCACGGCCAGGTGCAGCGCGGTGAGGATGTGGAGCGCGGAGGAGCAGGCGGCGGGATGGCCGCCGACCTTGGGATCGCCTTCGGCCTTGTCGGCGCGGCGGTTGGCGTCGTAGATGCTGCGCACGGCGAGGACCAGCGCGCGCTCGGCGATGCGCGCGAGGACCGTGAGGTCGAGCGCGGGCGGGGTCGTCGGCGCCGTCGCGACCGGCGGGGCGGTGGGTACCGTGGCGTCGGGCATGGCGGTTCCGGAAGCGCAAAAAGGGGGAGGTCATGGACGATGACCGAGGACCAAGCGCAGAGAGTATCCGGCCGCGTCCGAACGGTCAAGAACACCCGGGTGCAGGTCGGTACTGGCGCGCCGCGTCGCCGCCCCGCTGGCGGGCGAGATGACGGGAACACGAAGGGCCAAGAAGCGGGGACCACGAAGGGCCACGAAAGCTGGGCCGCTGGTGGGGTCACACGGAAGACGATGAGGCCGAATGGCGCAGGACGGTCGAGATGGCGAAGCAGGACGGGCTACCGTATGAAGCCGTTTGGCTGACGATCGCGGTGCTCTGGTATCTCTTTGCGTCCTCCATCACCTATGCGTCGAGCGAGCCGATTCTGCCGACGGGGGTGATCTCTGTTCCGCTGCTGCTCCTGGGAGGGATGGTGTTCGTCACGTCGAAGCGGATCGGCTGGCGGTGGACGGGCGCGGCCGTGCTGATCCTGGCGGCTTCGTCGCTGGTGATCGCAGCGGCGGTGACGCTGCTGACGCCGTAGGCATCCGCGCCTCGGCGGCGCGGGAGATCCACCCCCGATGACCCCGCGGCGCAGGCGAGGACGCCTGCGCCACAACACGCGTGGCCGGCCGCTGCCGTTCCGAATCGGCCACTCTCGGGCAATACCCCTACAGCTCCGCGGGCGGCGTTCCCGCATCCCCCGGCGAACGCCGCCGGCTGAACTCGAGGAAGGAGACGCCGAGGCGGCACCAGGCGCCGTCGCGGCGGTAGCGGGCGAGCCCGGCGCGCGCGCGCGCGTCGAGGTATGCGAAGAGTCCCGGCAGGTATCGGTCGTACTCCGCGGGCTGGAACGGCCGCTCGATCCGCGCGCGCCGCGCGACCTTGAATCCGCGCGCGAGGAAGAGCGGCGCCACCCGGCGCGGGTCCGACCAGTCGGTGACCAGCGCGTAGAGGCGGCCGTTCGGGGTCAGGTAGTCACCGCATTCCTCTGCGAGCCGGCGCAGGCAGGCGAGTCCGTCGGCGCCACCGTAGCGGGTCGCCAGCACGCGCGCCGGCGACGGGAGCTGCGGCAGGGAGGTGATGATCAGATCGAAGCGCTCGCCGCGCACCGGGTCGAAGAGCGAGCCGACCCGCCCCTCGACGTTGCCGTTGAACCCGTTGGCGGTGGCGTTCCGGCGCAGGCAGGCGACCGCCGCGGGATCGACGTCGCTGCCGATGAGCGTCCCGCCCCCGCGCGCCAGCGCCGCCAGGCCGTAGAGCCCGGCCCCGCAGCCCATGTCGAAGACGCGGTCGCCGCGCCGTACCCGCAGTGCCGCGGCGAACGCCCCGGCGTACGGGTCGAGCGGATGCACCCCCTCCGCGACCGACAGCCGCAGCCGACGCCCGCCCGGCAGCGGCACACAGACCCGGCCGCTGCGCCGCGGCAGGCGGTCGAAGGCCGGCTTTTGCTGTGCGTCGTGTTTCATGGTTCGAATCGTGCGGAAACGCCTCGTTCTGGGGATCGGACCCGCCCCACGAGACTTCGACACCGGAGACCTCGCGGCGCAGGCGAGGACGCCTGCGCCACAAGGGTTCCGAGCATTTCGAGAATCGTTCGCGAGGTCTCCGGCAATTGTGGTGCAGGCCTTCCGGCCGGCACCGAAGGGCCACTGATCGCCGCCTTTTGCGACCGCCTCTGCAGGCGGAAGCGCCCGCCGAATGCCATCCGCAAGGGCCCTTCGTTCCGCCTGAAGGCGGAACTACGAACGCACGTGGGCGCCGGGCAACCCTCCTTGTCCGCGGCGGGGCGCTGGCCCGAACGCGAGTAGCGTGGCGCGCTGGAGTACCGGTACCTGCCTGAGACGGGTCTTCCGCGCCTGCACGCGCGGGGGCGATCCCGCCCCGTCGCGGGACCGGCGCCGAGAGACCAGGCGGCACCCTACGTCAGCCGCCGCTCCACGCGCAGCACGTGCCCCGGTTCGGTCGCCGGGTCGAGCCGCACGTAGTTCCGATCCCCCCAGGCGTAGCGCGCCCCGGTCAGGAGATCGCACACCTCGTAGCGCCCCCCGGGTTTCAACCCGAGCTCCTCCAGCGGCACCGTCACCATCCCCTCCTGCACCCGGAAGGGGTCCAGGTTCACCAGCACCAAGAGCGCGTTCGTGCGGTCCGGCGTCACCTTCCCGTAGAACAGGAGCTGGTCGTTCTCGGCCGGCCAGAACCGGAGGTTCGTGAGGAGCGAGAGCGCCGGGTTCTCGCGGCGGATGCGATTGACGCGCGCGACGAACTCCTTGATGTTGCCCGGCCGGTTCCAGTCGCGGACCTTGATCTCGTACTTCTCAGAGTGGAGATACTCCTCGGTGCCGGGCACGGCCTCGTTCTCGCACAGCTCGAAGCCGCTGTAGATGCCGTAGGCGGGGGAGAGCGTGGCGGCGAGCAAGAGACGGATCTTGAAGGCCGGCCGGCCGCCCTGCTGCAGGAAGGCGTGCAGGATGTCGGGCGTATTGGCGAAGAAATTGGGGCGGAAGTACTCCTCCATGCCGGAACGCGTGAGCTCGGTGAGGTATTCGCCGAGCTCGGCCTTGGCATTGCGCCAGGTGAAATACGTATACGACTGGCTGAAGCCGGCCTTGGCGAGGGCCTTCATGGGCTGAGGGCGGGTGAAGGCCTCGGCGAGGAACAGGACGTCGGGGTGGGCGGCCTGGACGTCCTTGATCAGCCATTCCCAGAAGGTCAGGGGCTTGGTGTGCGGGTTGTCGACGCGGAAGATGCGCACGCCGTGCCCGACCCAGAAAAGGACGATGCGGCGCCACTCGGCCCAGAGCGCGCGCCAGTCCGGCGTGTCGAAATTGAGCGGGTAGATGTCTTCGTACTTCTTGGGCGGGTTTTCGGCGAACTTGATCGTGCCGTCGGCGCGCTGGTAGAACCAGTCGGGGTGCTGCGCGATCCAGGGGTGATCCGGCGAACACTGGATCGCCAGGTCGAGGGCGATTTCCATTTCGTGGGCGCGCGCGGCGGCGACGAAGTGGTCGAAATCGGCGAGGGTGCCGAGCGCGGGCTCGACGGCGTCGTGGCCGCCGGCGGGAGAACCGATCCCCCAGCAGCTTCCGGGGTCGCCGGGCGCGGCGGTGAGGCGGTTGTCCTTGCCCTTGCGCTTGGTCGTGCCGATGGGGTGGATGGGGGGAAGGTAGAGGACGTCGAAGCCGAGGGCGGCGAGGTCGGGGAGGCGGGCCTCGGCGTCGCGGAAGCCGGCGGGCGTGCCGGGCGTGCGGCCCTGGGAGCGGATGAAGAGCTCGTACCAGGCGCCGCAGCGGGCGCGCGGGCGGTCGACCACGACCTCCTGTTCGGGCGCGTAGCGGGTGGGTCCCTCGCGCTCGGCGCGGCGGGCCATGAGGTCGGCCAGCTCGGGACCGGCGGCGATGGCGAGCGCGGCGGCGGGGTCGGCGGCGGCTTCGCGCAGCCGCACCGCGCTCCAGCGCGCGAGCTCCTGGTCGCGCCCGGTCGCGGCGCGCGCGACGGCCTCGATCAGTCGCACCCCCTCGGCGACCTCGCCGGCCACCGGCTGACCCGCAGCGACGCGCTTGGTCAGATCGGCGAGCCAGGAGGCGAAACGGTCGGTCCAGGCTTCGATCGTCCAGCGGTACCGGGCATTTACCGTAAGCGGGAAGGAGCCGCGCCAGCGGTCGAGGCCGACCTCGACGCACTCGAGCGGGGCTTCGGACCAGGCGGCGTCGCCGGGCGCGCGCCAGGCGACGACGGCGCGGATAAGTTCGTGGCCGTCGCGGAAGAGGTCGGCCTCGACCTCGAGCCGCTCGCCGACGATGCGCTTGAGGGGATAGCGGCCGCCCTCCAGGCTGGGGCGGACGTTTTCGATGACGACGTGCCGATTCTCGGCGGCAATGGCGACACTCATCGAGGGTTCCTCCGGAGTCCACGGTCGGGGCGGGTGGGGCGACGGGATGCGCGAGTCGCGTGATCGTAGTCGATTCGGCCGGGAAGGTTAAGCAAAACCGGCGGCGGACCGGTGGCGGGAGCGCTGGGTAGTGCGTGCCTACCCTCTCCCCGGCCCTCCCCCGCTGCGGCGGGGGAGGGGGAAGATGCGGGTGCGGCGCGCGGGGTTCATGCATCCCTGGCATTTCTCGCCGGAATCTGGTTAAAGCGTCGGTGCGAAACAGCCGATAAAGTTCGGGCGGGGTCTGCGCGTCCCCGCCGTGCCGGCGCGCCCCAACGCCAACGCCATCGCCCACCCCAACCGCTTTCGAGGTTCCCCGTATGCGTCGCGTCCCCCGGCGACTCGGACTCCTGGCCGCGACCCTGGTCCTGGCCTCCTGCACCACCCGCTACCCCGTGAAGGTCGAGGAACCGCCGAAGGACTACGCGCGGCCCCTCCCCGAGGGGATGATGGCGCTCGAGAAAATCACCGATCCGGCGCTCTACCCGGACTTCGCGCCCGGTTTCGAGGACCGCGAGAGCCTGGTGCGCGCGATCGATTACAGCCTCGGGTATTTCAAGGCGAAGTCGAGCCTCAAGTATTACCCGTACCTGGACATCTCCCACGAACGCTGCGTGAAGTCGCTGCGCGCCTTCCGCGCGCTGCTGGGCAGCGTGCAGTCGGGGACGGAGCTCCACGAACGCATCTGCGCGGAATTCGACGTCTACCGCTCGATCGGCTGGGACGGCAGCGGCGCGGTGCTCTTCACCGGCTACTGCGAGCCGATCTACAAGGGCAGCCTCGCGCGCACCGAGACCTTCAGGTATCCGCTGTATCGCCGGCCGAAGGACCTGATGACCGACGCGGACGGCACGCCGCGCGGCCGCCGCATGCCCGGGGGCGGGACCGTGCCCTACGCGACGCGCGCCGAGATCGAGGAAGGCGGGCTCTTCGCGGGGCAGGGGCTGGAACTGGTCTGGCTCGCGGACCCGCTCGAAGTCTACATCGTCCACGTCCAGGGCTCGGCGCGCGTGGACCTGCCGGACGGCCGCCAGATCAAGATCGGCTACGCCGGCAAGACCGATCGGCCGTACAAGAGCGTGGGGCTCGCGCTCGTGCAGGACGGCAAGTTCGCGAAAAGCGAACTGTCCCTCACGCGCATCAAGCAGTACTTCCACGAGCACCCGGAGGACCTGCCGCGCTACCTGAACCAGAACGAATCGTACGTGTTCTTCACCGAAAACCAGGGCGGGCCGTTCGGTTCGCTCGGCGTGCCGGTGACGCGGCAGCGCACGATCGCGACCGACAAGCAGGTGTACCCGCGCGGCAATGTGGCCTTCCTGCAGACCACCGTCCCGGTGCTCGACGCCGGGCGCAATCTGCTGCCGATGGCGTTCAACCGGTTCGTGCTCGATCAGGACACGGGTGGCGCGATCCGCAGTGCCGGGCGCTGCGACATTTTCCTGGGGACCGGGCCGGACGCGGAGCTGCTCGCCGGGCACACGACGTACGAGGGGCGGATGTACTATGTGTTCCTGAAGGACCCGCACGCGGCGGCCGCGGCGCCGGACGGGGCGCTGCCGCAGGCGACCTACGCACCCGCGCCCGGCGCGGGGGCGGTCCCGGCGAGCGGCGGAGCGGCGAGCGGCGAGCGCGCGGCGTGGATGGCGACCGCGGGGGAGACGCCGGTGTCGGCGAGCCCGGTCACGGGCGGGAATCTGACCGAGTTGCGGCGGCAGCGCGGGCGGGATTGAGGGCGCGGCTCGCGGCGGCGTTCGGCGCGCTCGGCGGCGCGCGCCGGACTCATAAACATGTGTCGCGCGGGTAACGCGTGGTCAGTTTCCGTAACACGGGGAGCCCCCGCGGACCGTGCGCTCCGCTGGTCGAACGAATATTCATGATTTCGCAACCTGCTGCCAGAGAGGGGGTTGCGAATGTCTCGCGGGGGATCGGCATGGGGCTTGCTCCACATTCAGGCGAGTGGAGTGAAGGTGGAGACCGTCGATCGATAGAATCGGTTCTGAGCAGTGACGTTCAAGGAGGCTTCCATGCGTACGCTGATCGCGGCGAGCTTGCTGGTGGGGCTGGTGTTGGGCGCGGCGGGGCCGGCGTTCGCGTGTGGCGGGCATGAGTCGCGCGCCGCAGACTGTTTGGAGCGGCTGTTCGGTGACAGCCACGTCGCGGGGATGAGCGATCACCGGCTGACCGTGAGCGTGGACGGGGAGACCATGACGGCCACGGGCGCGGAGCAGGGCATGGTAGATCAGCTCGCCAACTTCCTGCTGGAGCACGGCGTGGAACAGACCAGCGCCGACCCCTGCGATCGCACCTCGGACGCGCACAACCTCTTTGACGACAGCAATTTGGCAGGCTAGACCGAGCCCTGGACGCCGCCCCGCGCGGTGCCCTTCCCCCATCCCCACCCGAGGCCGATGCCCCATTGACACGGGGGCGTCGGCCTCGTTCATTTTGTCAGGCGGAGTATACAAATTCCTGGATCACGCGTTACGCCACGCCACGCACGGGACCGGGCGTGGGGCGTGTCAAGGGTCCAGGAAACCGCCGTAACTCATTGTTCCTGAATATGTTGAATGATGCTCTGGGGCTGTCGGCACAGGCGTTGCGAACTCCCTCTGAGGTCGCGTCTCGAAACCGGGGTCGTCAGATGGAGGATCGGTCATGCGTCAGATGTTGGTGTTGGCGGTCGTCGTGGCGGTGGTCACCACGGTAGGTTCGACGGCGTGGGCGTGCGGTGGGCACGAAGCGCGGGCGGCTGATTGCCTGGAGCGGTTGTTCGGCGACAGCCATGTCACGGGCATGGCGGATCACTCCCTGACGGTATCGGCGGGGGGCGAGAGCATGACGGCGCACGGGGCCGACGACACCATGGTCGAGCGCCTGACGGAGTTCCTCACCGCGCACGGCGTGACCCAGACCAGCGCGGATCCTTGCGCCAGCGGGTCCGACGCGCAGAATCTGTTCGATGACCAGAACCTCGCCGGGTAGTTTTCGGCGCAGATCGCAGGGCAACCTGGAAGTGCTCACGGGGCCGGCCTGGGAATCGCCAGGTCGGCCCCGCTTTTTTAGGGTTTGGGGGTTTGGGGGTTTGGGGGTTTGGCGGTCTGGATCCCTACTCGTCGGGATCCTGAAGTCGTCTCCAGACTCCTCCTGGCGCGGTGGGGTGTGCCCGACCGGTCATGACGACGGATGCCCCGTCAATCTGTAGGGGCGGGCCTTGTGCCCGCCCCGCCTGCCGACAACATCGGCGGTGCAGGGTGCCCACAAGGGGCACCCCTACAGCAACGCGCAGATACGGTC
>JACRIP010000321.1 GCA_016220045.1 Planctomycetota bacterium | reverse complement strand
TGCTCGACCCGGTCGCGCGGGCCCTCGAACACCGCCTCGACCCGGCCATCGGGGAGATTCCTGACCCAGCCGGCGACGCCGAGCCGCCGCGCCTCCTCGCGCGTGCAGGCGCGGAAGCAGACGCCCTGCACCCGGCCGGCCACGAGGACGTGCGCGCGCGCGATCTCCGTCATGGGTGTGCTCCCGTGGGCGCCCCGGCCGCCGCCGGTGTGCCGGACTCGCGCAGGGGCCGGAACCGTCCCGGCGTGCGCGTCGCACCACTCTACTTCCGACCGTTTCCGGGGTCAAGATGCCGCATCTCGCCGCCTGCCCGACCAAGCCCGAACACGAAAAGACCGAGGCGGAGCTCCGCGCCGAGCTGGTCGAAATCGCCGGCTTCTGCCACCAGCGCAACCTGCTCGCCGCCTCCGACGGCAACCTCAGCGTGCGCCTCGACGCGCGCCGCATCCTGATCACCCCGAGCGGCGTCATGAAGTTCCTGCTGCACCCCGAGGACCTGCTGGTCATCGACTTCGAGGGCCGCACCCTTTCCGGCGCCGGCCGCCCCTCCTCCGACTACCGGCTGCACACCGTCGCCTACACCCGCCGCCCGGCGGCCCGTGCGGTGATCCACGCCCATCCGCCCACGGCTACGGCCTTCACCTTGTCCGGCATCGCGGTCGCGCAGTGCATCCTGCCCGAGGTCGTGATCGCGCTCGGCGAGATCGTCGTCGCCCCCTACGCGACTCCCGGCAGCGAGGGTCTCGGCCGCTCCATCGTCGACGCCCTCGACCGCACCGACGCCATCCTGCTCGAACGCCACGGCTCCCTGACGGTCGGCCGCTCCCTGCTCGACGCCTACGGCATGCAGGAACGGATCGAGCACGCCGCCCAGATGACCTGGACCGCCCGCACGCTCGGCAACGTCCGCCCGCTCCCCCCCGATGAGGTCGAACGCCTGCTCGCCATCCGCGAACGCCTCGGCCTCGGCAAGCGCCCCGAGCCCTGCAACCGCTGCGGCGCCTGCGTCGGCGGCTTCCTTCCCGCCCCGGTCGCCCGCTGATGCCACCGCCTCCGCGCCCCTCCCGTCGCGGAATTCTGCATTATTTATGCACTCCAGGGGAACAGGCAAGCGTCTCAGCCGTTAGTAACTCTCGGTAGTTTCACCCCCCCCGATGCCTGAGTGGAAGCCGAAGCCGCCATGGAACTCCAGAAGTGCGAGCGCTGCGGGCGCGCCGAGAACATCCCCACCCATCAATACGTAAAGTTCGATGGGAAGATTACTTATCTCTGCAAGTCCTGCTGGGACGAGTTCCGCCGCTGGGCCATCAAGCGCGCCGGTTTCGGCGCGCAGGGGCCGGAGTCCACGAGCTAGTGTCCCGTTGGCGAAGTTCAGACACAGATCGACGCCTTGTCGATTGCCGAATGTCGATTGCCGAATGTCGCACCGGACGGGGGTGGGGATCGGGGAATCGACAATCGGAATTCGACAATCGACAATCCGCGTAGCATCCGAGTCTGCACTTCCTCAACGGGCCACTCGGCGTCGCCGCCTAGCGTCCACTCCCCACCAGCTCCCGGACCTTCACCGCGATCCGCCCCGCGCTGATGCCGTACGCCTCCAGCAGCTCCTCGGGCTTGCCCGAGTGCGGCATTTCCCGCACGGCGAGCCCGACCACGCGCACCCCCAGCGGCGCCAGCTCGGCCGCCACCGCCTCCCCGATCCCCCCCGCCGGATAGTGGTCCGCGACCGTCAGCACCAGGCCGCCGGTCGCCGCCGCGCACGCCGAGAGCGTGGCGCGGTCCAGCGGTTTCACCGAGTAGAGGTCCACCACCCGCACCGCCACCCCCTCCGCCGCCAGCGCCGCCTGCGCCTTGAGCGCTTCGTGCAGCGTCACGCCCGCCCCGACCACCGTCAGCCGGTCGCCCGGCGCCGCGCCGTGCACCTTGCAGCCGCCGATCGGGAAGCGCTCCTCCGCGCCGTAGAGTACCGGCGTCTTCGGCCGGTTCAGCCGCAGGTAGGCGATGCCGCGGTAGCGCGCCGCTTCGTCCACCAGCCGCTCGCAGGCTACGGCATCTCCCGGATAGAGCACCGCCGCGCCCGGCAACGTCCGGAACATCGCGAGGTCTTCGAGCCCCATTTGCGAACTGCCGTCCTCGCCGATCGACACCCCGCAATGCGAGCCCGCCAGCTTGATGTTCGCCTCGCCGATCGCGCCCATGCGGAGCTGATCGAAGGCGCGGCTCAGGAAGGTCCCGAAGGTCGAGGCGAAGGGCACGAACCCGCGCGCGGCGAGGCCGACCGCGACGCCGATCATGTTCTGTTCGGCGATGAAGCACTCGGTGAAGCGCGCGGGGAAGGCCTTGAGGAACTGGTCGCTGAAGGTGGAGTTCTTGGTGTCGCCGTCGAGGGCGACGACGCGCGGATCGGCGGCGCCGACTTTGACCAGGGCTTTCCCGTAGGCCTCGCGCGTGGCGACCTGCGCGCCCTTCGCGTAGTCGGGCGCGATCGGCGGGCCGGAGCGCGCCAGGGCGGGCGGCGCGAAGGCGGCCGGGGCCGGCGGGCGATGGAGCGCGGCGCCGGCGGCCTCCTGCGGCAGCTCGGCGAGCGCCCGCCCGTGGTCCTCCTTCGAGAGGGGCTTGCCGTGCCAGCCGTCCTTGTCCGCGAGGAACGAGATGCCGTGCCCCTTGTTCGTCCGCGCCACGATCGCCGTCGGCCGCCCGCCCGTCGCGCGCGCCGTCGCGAAGGCGCGGCCGATCGCGGCGAGATCGTGCCCGTCCACCTCCAGCGCATTCCAGCCGAAGGCGGTGAAGCGCCGCGCGTAGGCCGCGGTATCGTGCCCATAGTGCGTGCGCTGGCTCTGCCCCTGGGCGTTGATGTCGAGCAGCGCGACCAGGTTGTCGAGGCCGTGCTGCGCGGCGAACGCGACCGCCTCCCAGATCGAGCCTTCGGCGAGCTCGCCGTCGCCGGTCAGCACGTAGACCCGGTAGGGCGCTGCGAGCAGGCGCTTGCCGGCCAGCGCCATGCCCGCCCCGACCGACAGCCCCTGGCCGAGCGAGCCGGTCGCCGCGTCGCTCCAGCGGAAGCGCGGCGTCGGGTGGCCCTCGAGCTCCGAGTCGAACCGCCGCAGCGTCAGCAGCTTCTCATAGGGAATGGCCCCGAGCTGCGCCCAGGCCGCGTACAGGAGCGGCGCGGCGTGCCCCTTCGAGAAGATCACCCGGTCGTTCGCCGGATTCTCCGGATGCTGCGGTTCGCAGCGCAATTCGTGAAAAAAAAGTACCGACGCGAGGTCGGCGGCGGAGAGGCAGGTGGTGGGGTGGCCGGAGCCGGCCGCGGTGGTGGCGCGGATGGAATCGGCGCGGAGGCGCGCGGCGCGGGCGGCGAGGAGCGTCAGGGTCTCGGCGGCAAGTTCGGCCACGGGTGCCTCCTGGGTGGTGTGGGGTGGTCGGGGGCGGACGGGACGGCGGCGGCCGCGAAGGGGCGATAAAATAACGGAGGGCGGGGGCGCTGTCAAGGAGCGCGCGCCCCGCCGGGCGCATGTCCGGTATCGCGCCTCGACCGTATCGGCCGCACGCATCGAAATCACGGCCTCCGTCGTCCTCGTATCTCGTACTCGTACTCGTACTCGAATGCCCAGGGCGTTCGAGTACGAGTACGAGTACGAGAAAGACCGGCGCGGCATGGCTCCGCTTAGGTGCGCTGGCGGCGGCACAGTACTCTGCGGCGCCACGGTGGCGATCGAGGGGACAAGCGCGCCCGCAACGCCGGACGTGCACCCGCGCGCGCCCCGCCCTTTCCGTTGACAAACCCCGCGCCGGAAGGGTATAGATCCGTGGTTCGCATCACCCCTTCCGGACCGACCGCTCCCCCTCTCTCCGGGTGCCTTTGCGCATGGCCTGGCTGATCTACGAGGACAAGAACGGCAAGAAGCGCGAGGTCGAAGTCGCGAAGCCGTCCTTCGTGATCGGCAAGCGCAAGGACTGCGACCTGGTCCTCGACCACCTCGAGGTCTCGCGCCGCCACCTGGAGATCTCGAACAACAACGGCATCTTCAGCGCGAAGGACCTGGGCAGCACGAACGGCAGCCGCGTCAATGGGGATCGGTTGCTCGCGCCCAAGCTGCTGGGCGACGGAACCGTGATCGAACTGGGCGCGCTCGCGCTGGTCTTCGCGCTGGAGAAGGGGGGCGGCGCGGCCGCGGGCGGAGCGCGGGCGAGCGCGCCGGCCGCGGCGGCCTCGACCGCGCCCGGCAAGACCGCCCCGCCGACCAAACCGGCCGGCGGGAAGCCCGCCGCCGCCGAAGGGCGCGAGCTCTCCGCCGACGACCTGATGGGCAAGCCCCTCCCCGCCTGGCTCAAGCGCGCGCGCGACCTCGGCGCCTCGGACCTGCACCTGACCTGCGGCGCGCCGCCCTTCGTGCGCCTCCACGGCCACATCCGGTACTTCAAGCATCCGCCCTTCACCCTCGCGGAAATCGACCGCTTCCTCGGCGCCCTGCTCAGCAGCGAGCAGCTCGAGAATTTCCGGCGGCGCCACGACCTCGATTTCTGCTGCGACATCAAGGACATCGGCCGCTTCCGCGCCAACGTCCACGCCCACAACGGCGGCCTCGGCGTTTCGCTGCGCGTCCTCTCGGAGCGCGTGCCGACGCTCAAGGAACTCGGCCTGCCCGACACCCTGCGTAAGTTCACCCAGTACAACCAGGGCCTCGTGCTCGTCACCGGCCCGGCCGGGTGCGGCAAGTCGAGCACCATGGCGGCGCTCGTCGAAATCGTCAACCGCGAGAAGCGGAAGCAGGTTATCACCCTAGAGGACCCGATCGAGTACGTCTTCGAGAGCAAGAACTCGACGGTCATCCAGCGCCAGATCCACGTGCACACGGAATCCTGGTCGGGCGGCCTGCGCGCCGCGCTGCGCGAGGACCCGGACGTGATCATGGTGGGCGAGATGCGCGACCTCGAGACCATCTCGGTCGCGATCACCGCCGCCGAGACCGGCCACCTGGTCTTCGGCACGCTGCACACGCTCGGCTCCACGCGCACGATCGACCGCATTCTCGACGTCTTCCCGCCGAAGGAACAGCCGCGCATCCGCATCATGCTCTCCGAGTCGTTGCGCGGCGTGATTTCGCAGCAACTCGTGCCGACGCTCGACGGCACGCGCCGCCTGGCCGCCCTCGAGATCCTGTTCTCGACGCCGGCGGTCGCCAACCTGATCCGCGAAGAGAAGACCCACCAGCTCCTGACGCAGCTTCAGACCGGCAAGAGCAAGGGCCAGCGCATCATGGACGAGTCGCTGGCCGAAATGCTGGACGCCGGGCTGGTGACGCGCGCCGAGGTGCAATCGCGCGCCGACGACCCGCGCCGCTTCGACGAAGAAATCACCATCAAGAGCCGCTGACGATGCCGCTGATCGAGAAATACCTCAAGCTGGTGATCGAGAAGGAAGGCTCCGACCTGCACGTGGTCGCGGGGCTGCCGCCGAAGGTCCGCATCCACGGCAATCTGGAACCGCTGCCCGAGAAGGCGTTGACGGCGGAGCTGTGCGAGGAGATGCTGGTCGAGATCCTGTCGCGCGCGCAGCGGCAGCAGGTGAAGGACCACAACGATCTCGATTTCGCGTACGAGCTGCCGGGGGTGGCGCGTTTTCGCGGCAACGTCTTCCGCCAGGCGCATGGGCTCGGCGGCGTCTTCCGGCTGGTGCCGACCAAGATCCTCTCGATGCGCGATCTCGACCTGCCCGGCGTGCTCGAGCGCTTCGCGCAGATGCGTTCCGGCCTGGTGCTGATCACCGGCCCGACCGGCTCAGGTAAATCCACTACGCTGGCCTCGATCATCGACGCGATCAACGAGCGCCACGAACGCCACATCCTGACGATCGAGGACCCGATCGAATACGTGCACAAGAACAAGCGCTCGGTGATCACGCAGCGCGAAGTCGGGCGCGATTCCAGCTCCTTCCCCGAGGCGTTGCGCTCCGCGGCGCGCCAGGACCCGGACATCATCCTGGTCGGCGAAATGCGCGACCGGGAGTCGATCGGACTGGCGATCTCGCTGGCCGAGATGGGCACGCTGGTCTTCGCCACGCTGCACACCAACAATGCCTCGAAGACGATCGATCGCATCATCGACGTCTTTCCGGAGGAGCAGCAGTCGCAGATCCGGACGATGCTGGCGGGGACGCTCAAGGGCGTGTGCTCGCAGCTTCTGCTCAAGCGCGCGGACAAGGGCGGGCGGGTGCCGGCCAACGAAGTGCTGCTGGGCTCGCAGGGGCTGGCCAACCTGATCCGCGAAGGCGGCACGCACAAGATCCCGTCGATCATCGAGTCCGGGCGCGGCGAAGGCATGCTCTTGATGGACGACTCGCTCCTGCAGCGAGTGGAGGCCAAGCAGGTCACCCCCGCGGAGGCCTACGGCTACGCGCTCGACAAGGCCCGGTTTGAACCCTACATGCTCCACGAGCCGGGCGGCGGCGGCGCGGGAGCGACGGGAAAGAAGGCGTAGGCGCCGCGTGAGCGGCAAGGCGGCGTCGGTCGCGGGCGCGGGAGAATTGTAGAATGAAGATTGTAGATTGATGCTCCCGGGCGAACATGGGCGTACGCGATCGCGTGCCATGCCCCCGACGAGTTCCTGCCCTTGGCCCGGTCCGTGATGCCTGCCGAGGAACTGCCATGACCGCCCGAAACCCGCTGGTGCTGGCCGTTGTGACTGTCCTGCTGGGCTGCGGCAGAGGTGTGGATCGCGCCGCCCCGTACGCGGGATCCTGGTCTGGATCGTGGCGGAGCATGCAGTCTCCCGGAGTGGCCGGTCGGATCGCGGCCGATCTTCAGGCGACAGGTGGTCGAATTGCGGGAACGATCCGATTCGAGTCCGCGCTGGGGTTCTTTGACCTTGCGGTGTCGGAGCGCCCGCCCGCCAGCGGACCCACCCGCGTCAGCGGTTTCGCAGAGGCGAGCGACGGGTCGTCCCGAGTGAAAGTGGACGCTCTGGTTGAGCTTCGCGGTCAAGAGCTCGTCGGTACCTACGAGTTCCCCGTGTTGCAGGACGCGGGGAAGCTGGTCCTGCGGAGGAGCCCGCTCCGCCCTGCCTCTGCCGGTCAGGAGGGCGCCGGAGAAGAGTAGGAACCCAACTCAGTGCCTGGCCGAAGCGGATGCGCTCAGGTGCGCCCCCATGGCATCCGGGAGTCAATCTGCAATCTACAATCTTCATTCTACAATTCCTCCGCCCGCGCTCCCACGGCTCGCATAGGTGATCTGATGCCCGACCGTTTCATCCTCGCGATCGACCAGGGCACCACCGGCACCCGTTCGCTGGTCATCGACCGCGCGGGCCGCATCGTGGGCTCCGACTACCGGGAATTCAAACAGCACTTCCCCAAACCCTCCTGGGTGGAGCACGACGCCGCCGAGATCTGGGAGACCGTGAAGGCCACCATGGCGGGCACGCTCGGGAAGGCCGGCGTCGCGGGCGACGCGATCGCGGCGATCGGCATCACCAACCAGCGTGAGACCTCCCTGCTGTGGGAGCGCGCGAGCGGGCGGCCGATCCATCACGCCATCGTCTGGCAATGCCGGCGCACCGCCGACACCTGCGAGGGCCTGCGCCGCCGTCGCCTGGAGCGCGACGTGCGCGCCCGCACCGGACTGCCGCTCGACGCGTACTTCTCCGGCACCAAGGTGAAGTGGCTGCTCGATCACGTCAAGGGCGCGCGCAAGGCCGCGGCGAAGGGCGCGCTCGCCTTCGGCACCATCGACACCTGGCTGGCCTGGAACCTGAGCGGCGGCGCGGCCCACCTCACCGATCCGACCAACGCCTCGCGCACGCTCCTCTACAACCTGCGCACGCTCGCCTGGGACCCGAAGATGCTCGGCATCCTGGATATCCCGGAGTCGGTGCTGCCGCGGGTGACGGCGGGCTCGAGCGGGCGCTTCGCCGAGACCCGCGGGCTCGCCGCCGTGCCCGACGGCGTGCCGATCGCGGGCATCGCGGGCGACCAGCAGGCGGCGCTCTTCGGCCAGTGCGGCACCTCCCCCGGCGCGGTGAAGAACACCTACGGGACCGGGTGCTTCCTGCTCTTCAATACCGGCACGAAGCCGATCGCCTCGAAGAACGGCCTCGTGACGACCGTCGCGTGCGGGCCGCGTGGCGAGCCGGCGTATGCGCTGGAGGGCAGCATTTTCATCGCGGGCGCGGCGGTCCAGTGGCTGCGCGACGGGCTGCAGTTCTTCCCCGAGAGCCGCGATTCCGAGAAGCTGGCGGCGCAGGTGCCGGACGCGGGGGGCGTGCACGTGGTGCCCGCCTTCACCGGGCTCGGCGCGCCCTACTGGGACGTGTACGCGCGCGGCGCGATCCTCGGCATAACTCGGGGA